>CAZWMF010000007.1:0-19249 GCA_964634535.1 uncultured Opitutaceae bacterium
TCCAGAGATATTCCGGTGACTGCTGCTGCGATAGCTTCGGGAAGAAATCCGGATCCCGGGCGCGGATGGCTTCGGCCCAAGCCCGGTTTTGCGCGAACAAATGTCCCAAGTCGTCCATCGCGACCCATGGTTCCCGACCCTCGCGCGATGTCCAACCCGAATCGTCAACCCGAAGGCTTCGTCAAATCAAACTTGGTAAACCACTGCGGTCAAATGACTCGGCCGATAGCGACCGTCCGGTCGCCGCTTCAGGCGTGCTCGATTGCCGGCGCCGGGATGAGCTGCTTTTGCAGTTCCCGGATCTGGCTGTCGTAGGTCGGGGGCGGATTTGGATTCCGATAAAAAACGCCGGTGTACAGGGTTTTCCCGTAGTCCTGGGCCAGTTCGATCGCGCGTAACTTGTTCGACGGGTCGTGGCCCTCCGCCGCCAGGGAACGCATGCTCGTTCGCTGGGCCTTCACCTGGCTTTCCGCTTCGCCGAAGGTGACGCACGGCGACTGGATGTTGACGAACGCAAAGCCCGGGTAACGGATGGCTTCTTCGATGATGCGCGACAGTCCCTCGATATCCGCGGGCACCCCTTGCGCGACAAAGCCCGCCCCGTAAGCGAGCACGTACAGCAACGGATTCACCGGCTCGTCCAGGCTGCCGTAAACGGACGAGGGCGTCTTCGTGCCTCGGGCGGAGGTCGGCGACAACTGGCCCTTGGTCAGGCCATAAATGTGGTTGTCCATGACCAAGTACGTCAGGTCGAGATTGCGGCGCACCGCGTGGGGAATGTGGCCGCCGCCGATCGAGAAGCCGTCGCCGTCGCCGCCGGCCACCAGCACCAGCAGATCCGGGTTGGCCATCTTGATGCCTTGCGCAATCGGCAATGCGCGGCCGTGGACCGTATTGAAACCGTAGGCGGTCGTGTAGCCGGGGATGCGACTGGAGCAGCCGATTCCGGAGATGAACGCGATCTCGTGCGGCGGCCGTCCGATGGCGGCCAGCGCGCGTTGGGTGGCGCCGAGCACACCGTAGTCGCCGCAGCCGGGACACCAGATGGGCTTCAGGCTGCTGCGATATTCTTTGGGCGAACGAACGGTCGGATTCATGGCGTGGCCAGGGCGGGCTGGGGAAAGTCGCGGTGGGCGAGGCGCCGGATCCGCTCCAAAACTTCATCCGGCGAGATGGGGTTGGCTCCGCTCTTCGCCATTGAAAAGAAGTCGTCGGGCACCCGCACCCACATGCGCAGAATCCGGTAGAGCTGGCCCTGCTGGGATTGCTCGATCACCAGGCAGCGATCCACGGATACGAAGAAGTTTTCGTACACGCTTTCCGAGACGGGATAGAGCAGTTTCGGGATCAGCACTTTGACCGAGAGGCCCTCGGCCCGGGCGGCCCGCGCCGCTTCGCGCGCGATTCCGGCCACGCTGCCCCAGCTGATCACGCCCACCTTCGCATAGGGATCGCCCTCGATCGTGAACAGATCGGCGCGCTCCTTCAGCGGATTGAATTTGCGCAGGCGCTTGTCGTTCATATGCGCGTGCATCTCGCCGTTGGAATTGGGCGCGCCCAATTCGTCGTGTTCGATGCCCGCCGCCAAATACGCGCCGCCGGCCATGCCCGGATGGCTGATCGGACTTACGCCCGAGTCGGTGAGGCGGAAGCGGGTGTAGGCCTTCAGTTCGTCGTCGGTGGGCCGCAGGCGCTCCACCCGTTCGAACCCGGTGGTGTCGATCGGTTCGATGATTTCCTTGCGCTGCGCGATTTCCTGGTCGGACAGCACGATGACCGGAGTCTGGCACTGTTCGGCGATATTGAAGGCGGCGACCGTCACGGCAAACGTGTCGGCCACGCCGGTCGGGGCCAGAATCGGCCGAACGCTGTCGCCGTGGGCCGAAAACGCCGCGGCAAAAAGGTCGGACTGTTCGCGCTTGGTGGGCATGCCGGTCGAGGGGCCGCCGCGCTGAACGTTGACGCACACCAGGGGAAGCTCCGCCGCACTGGCCAGGCCGAGCATTTCGGTCTTCAGGGACAAACCGGGGCCCGACGTGGCCGTCATCGCCTTCTTGCCGGCAAACGAGGCGCCAATCGCGGCGCCGATGCCGGCGATTTCATCCTCGGCCTGCAAAAGCGCCCCCCCGTGCTTCCAGATTTCCTTCTGAAGGATCTGCATGATCTCGGTCGCGGGCGTGATCGGGTAGCCGCCAAAGAACGTGCAGCCGGCGAAGAGGGCCGCTTCCGCGCAGACCTGATTGCCGTCGCGAATGATCCGTCCTTTGGATCCGTCCGCCGGCGGCGCGAGGTGCCAGGCGACGCCGAGCGGGTGGCTCTGGGCATGAGCGAGACCGGCGGCAAAGGCGCGCTCGTTTCCCTGGAGGACCGCCTCGCCCTTCTTCCCGAATTTCTTGCGCATGCCGTCCAGCAGACCGGCTTGCGCGAAGCCAAACCAGCCCGCGAGGACGCCGAGCACCACGCTGTTTTTCGCTTGATCGGTGCCGGCCGTCGACACGGCCAATTCTTCGAAGGGCACGGCCCGGACGAGGCCCGGCGCGACCGCGCCGATCGGGAGATTGTCGGCGGTCAGTCCCGACTTCTGCTCGTAAACGATGAGGGTCTTGTCGCCGATCGGCAGTTCGGGTCCGAACTTCAAAAAGTCCGGCCAACTCAGGACCACCGCCACGGACAAATCGCCGCCGGGGTTGAGGACGGGTTCGGTCGCCACGCGCAGCCGGCACGAGGATTCGCCGCCGCGAATCTGCGATCCGAAACTCTTGGTCAGAATCGCGAAATACCCATCCTTGGCCGCGGCGCTGATGAGCGACTCACCGGCGGAGACGACGCCATCGCCGCCCGAGCCGGCCATTCCAATGACAAGATCCTGCAACATGAACGGTATGAGGGATTGAGGGAGCCTTTAGGCTCCGCCCGGGTTGCGAGGCCGTTCGATGAAATCTGCCATGCCGGGATTGTCGCATAGGCCCCGGTCCGGCGCCCGCCATCGCTTGATAATTAGTCCGCAGAAATTGTCGGGCCAATCACGGCGTCGGAGCGACGCGGTCCGCATTGGGCACGAGGAACTCGGAATTGGTTAACTCATCGTCCGGCAATGAATTGCCTGGATAGAACAGGGGCCGGCCCTTGCCCTTGATCTCCCCCAGGCTGACGGTTACGGAAAACCGCCCATCGGGGTCGAAAACGTTCAGATCCATTCCGCCTCCGTAAAAACTGGAGCCGTGGCCACCGCCCAGGGTAAGCGAGACATCGCCGTGGACCTCCGGCTTCCACGGCACGGCGATCGAGGCGGCCGGCGCCGGGCTCGCCGCCGGATGGGCCGGATAAACCGCCCGCAACGGCGCGGGGTGGGCGATGGCGAAGGCAACCAGATCGTCGAGCTTGGCCGTCTCGGCCGGGGTCAATCGCGTCAAGCCGGCCTGGGTCCGCTGTTCGGCCGTGAGGCGCTGGGCAAACGAGCCATCGAAGCCCGAGACACCGCCTTCCCTCGCCAGAGTGACGTCGCGCGCGACGTAGGCATCCAGGTGGGCAAGCTCCGGGGCGCTCAGTTGGGCGATGCCGCTCGCGGCGCGGTCCGCGGGCACGAGGCCATCGCTGAATCCCGCATGAACCGGGGCGACAGCCGCCAGGAGGCCGCCCAGGCACCAGAACCCATGCCGGAACCGGCGGAGCCAACGAAGGGGGGATGGCATAGGGGCTGAGACGCGCGCAAGCTTGGCGGGTTCCGAAAAATGCCGCAAGCCCGTGGAGGCGGTGAAACCGTCTAGACGGCGAGGGCCGCGGCCGGTCCGCCGCGCTTGCGCTCCGCCAACTCGTCGGCGATCTGCTGCTCTTTCGCGGGATTCAGCCGATAGAGAACCGACAACGCGATCACCAGCAGACCGAATGCCGCCGGGAGTGTGGTCATGAGATGGCGCATTCCGGCCAGGGAAGTTGCCGATTGCCCGACGTTCGGCGCATAACCCACCAGGGTAAGCACGACGTTGACGATGAAGGCCCCGACGGCCCCGCCGCTCTTCTGGGCGCAGGTGGATCCGGCAAAAATCAGGCCCGTGGCACGGCGGCCGAACTTCCATTCGCCATAATCGGCCGTGTCGGCGTACATCGAACCCATCAGCGGAAAGATGGCCGCCAGCGGAATCGAGCCGATGATGTGCGTGGCAAAGATGAGGACCAGGTCCTTGGGCCCGGCGAAATAGGCGGCGGCGTTGCAAAGGACGCCGACGAACGTCAGCGCGACGAAGGTCGCCTTTTTGCTGCCGATCAGTTTGACCAAGTAGGGCGTCAGGATCGCTCCGACGACGGAAAACACGGTGCCGGCCGTGAGGAAGGATGCCGACATCGCCTTGTTGCCGACGTAATATTGAAAATAGTAGACCGTCGTGACCTGGCGGAAGGTGATGTAGATCAAGGTCACCGCGCCCATGGCGAAAAGCGCCAGCCAAGGGCCATTGCGCACGAGATCCCAGATATCGGTTTTGACCGCGTTTTTCTGGATGGAGGGAGCGACGCGCTCCTTGGTCGCGGCGAAGAGGTAGAAGAACAAGCCACCCGAGGCAAAGGCCAGCACGGTTACCGCCAGGGTGTAGCCGATGCGGTCATTGCCGTTGCCCAAGTGGCTGACGAGCCAAAGCAGAGTGCCCTGGACGATGAAGTTGCCGGCGAAGGCGCCGACAAAGCGATACGAGGCGAGGGCGGTGCGCTCGTTGGAATGCGGCGAAATCACGCCCAGCAACGCGCCGTAGGGCACGTTGATCACCGAATAGATCGCCATCATCAAGCTGTAGGTGACGAAGGCGTAGACGAGTTTGCCGCCGGGGCCGAAGTGCGGGGTCGTGAACAGGGCGATTTCGGCGACCATGAAGGGGATGATCCCCCAGAGGATCCACGGGCGGAACTTGCCCCAGCGCGTCGATGTGCGGTCGGCGACCATGCCCATGACCGGGTCAAAGAACGCATCCCAAAGCCGGGTGATCAGCAACAGCCCGGCCAAGGCGGCCGGGGCGAGTCCAAACACATCCGTATAGAAAATGTTCAGGTAGCTGGAAACGATGACCCAGAATAGACAGCAGGCCGTGTCGCCGACGGCGTAACCGAGTTTTTCACGCCAGAAGATGAGTTGAGCGGGTTTGGAGGGAGCGAACGGGTCGGTCATTGGCAGTTCGGGTCGGGGTAATGAGTTTGGGTCAGGACGATCGGTTGCTGCACGAACCGACCGACGGTGGGTCGCGGGCCAGGGTTCGATGAGGTGAGCCGTGGCAAGCCGAGGATGATCACGGTTAAGGTTCCGCGGTGTGTCAAAGACGATTGATCGGCGACGCCCTCCGCATCCGGCTCCGACTCGGGGCGGCTCGGCGCGGCAATTGGATAGGGCCATGGTGGGCCGTTCGGCATCCGCCCCGGACCGCGCATCCCCATTCAGCACAGGTCCAGTGAAGATGCGCCGGCGAAAGGGCCGCCCATGCTGGAGTTTTTGACCGAGGCAGACCGCTGGCCCGGATAATTCCTAGCGCGGCATAGCCGCAACCCAAGGGTTTGGCGGGGCGCCGGTGGATCGACGCGAAGGTTTTTCCCAATTTGACGAAACTGAAGGGTCGCCTCGAAGGTAGTCGGAAATTTCAAGGCCCTTATTAGGCCGGCGACTGCGGACAATGCTTTGTCGGCCAACAACCTTGGGTCACCGGATTCCAGCCGGTGGTTCGGCTCGAACGCGGCCCCAAGAATCATCTCAGCCCGGCCCCGCGGTGTGCCGAAGAACCCTGGATTGTTAAATTCATGAAGAAAATCCTCCTGATAGTCTCTCTTCTCGCGATCGTGGGCATTTCTCCGGTCATCGCGGCTACGGAGCCGCCCGTGCCAATTCGCACGGTGGATCCGGTCTATCCCACGCAATTGCGCCAAGATAAGGTGAACGGCATCGTCATGGTCAATTTTCTGGTCGACGATCACGGCGTCGTGCAGGACCCGAAGGTATTGAAGGCATCCAACGCCGATTTTGCCCAACCGGCGCTTGATGCCGTGAAGCTTTGGAAGTTCAAGCCGGCCGAGCGGGACGGAAATATCGTGGCCGTCCGGGTGACGATCCCGATTCGGTTCAGTCTGGACAGCTAGACGGCAAGCTGGCGGCACGCGCCGCGCGAGTCGGTCCCCCAGACTCGCGCGGTTCTGAAAAAGAGCGCGGTGTTCCGCAAACCCGGGAACCCGGTGGACTAAAGGCCGCCCGGCGTCGGTGAAGCCGGCGCCAGCGGCCAATAGATCGCGTAACGCTGGTGGTGAATGCGGTAGAACGGCATCAAGACCACTTCATGAGGGCGGCCGATGCCGCGCGTTTGAAACGTCAGGGGCGCGCCGGGCACGGGCTTGAGCGCGGCCAGAACGGCGGCCGGTTCGCCGACGAGCGCAGGGGCGTCGATCGTGGGCCAGCGCGCAAACGCCTTTTGGTCGGCCGCCAGCGTTCCGCCGGCGGGCATGCCCGCGGTACCGAGCGCCCCGGCCAGCACGATAGGTCCATCGAAGATCGCCACCGTGTGTTCACTGCCCGGCAGGGCCTCCGTGCGCAACCCCATGGGCAGGTCGATGTCGACCACGTCGCCATCGCGCCATTCGCGCGCCAGCGCTAGGTAGCCTGAGTCATCCGCGCGTTGATCCCACGGTTGACCGTTAACCCGGACGCCGATGGCTGATCCGCACCAGCCGGGCTGGCGCACCTTCAAGGTCAGCGTGGTCGGAGCCGCGGCGCCGATCGTCAACCGGGTCGAGGCCGCCTCGGGAAATTGAGTCTCCTGGCGCAGGCGGAAGGCCCGTTCCGGCCACGCGACTTCGGAGGCGATGAACAGGTTCACGTAGAGGGCGCCGGCGTCGTGGGCATAGATCTCCTCGCCGTATTTCGCATGATTTTCCATGCCGGTGCCGACGCAGCACCAGAAGGAGTTTTCCGGGGTCGAGTAGGTCTTGAAATGACCCGGCTTCATCGGGACGAAATAGGTGACCATCCCGCTGTCGGGGTCCTGCGAGGCCAGAATCTGGTTGTAGAGGCCGCGCTCGTAGAAATCCATGACCGCCGCCGTCGGTGCCCAGCGGAAAATGTGCTCGGTGAGCTTGAGCATGTTGTACGTATTGCACGTCTCATCGGTGACCGTGCTCAGGTGCTGGGCGAAATCGGCCACCGGAAAAAAGTGTTCGTCGTCGCTGTCCCCGCCGATGGCGTGGGAGCGCTTCAGGGCGACTTCCGCCCAGAAGAATCGGGCAATGTCCCGGTAGGTCTCATTCCCGGTGAGCTCATATTCCCGCGCCGCGCCGGTGATCTTCGGGATCTGCGTGTTGGCGTGGAGCCCGTCCAGCCGGTCTTCGCCGCGCGCGAGCGGCGCGAACACCGCCTGATGGTTGAACGCCTGGGCCAGCCGCAGGTGGTCGGGGTTGCCGGTCACCGCATAGAGATTGGCCAGCACCTCGTTCATCCCACCGTGTTCGGTCTCCAGCGAGGCCTGCATCTGGGCGGGGGCGAGGCGGTCGACCCGAAACTTCACCCAGTCGGCGAGCCGGATCAGGACCGCGAGCGCCTGGGGATTGCCGGTGTGCCGGTTTACCTCCCAAAGGCCGGCCATGATCTTGTGCATCGTGTACCAGGGGGCCCAGACGGGCCGCCCCGCGTCCACCCGGTCGAAAAAGAATTCGGGAAAGGCCGAGAGATAACCGGCGTGATATCCGTTCTCCGCCATCTGGGCCTGGCACTTGGCCAGTTCGGCCACGAGGTAATCCGTCCGTTGCTTCAGGCGTTCGTCGCCGGTGGACGCATACATCAGGGCGCAGGCCGAGAGGTAGTGTCCCAGCGTGTGTCCGCGCACCCCGCTGGTCGGGCTCTCCCACCCGCCATAGGCTTGCGCGGAGCCGGCATAGGTGAAGATTCCGGCGGTCGAGCGGAACATGACGAGCAGGCGGTCCGGATCCAGGGAGAGCAGGTATTGCCTGTCCCGTTCCTGGGCGTCGCGAAACGGCCCGGCGTAGAGCCGAACCTGGCTGAGATCGAAGTTTTCCAGCGGGCCCACGGGGGAGGCGCCGCGGGCGGCCCAGCCCGCGGCCACGATCAGGAAGGGAACGCTGAGCGGGAGAATTTTCATGGGGAGGGGAAGGGGAACGCCTCCGACCCCACCACGGTCCGGCTGCAATGACAAGACCCGGGCGGGACGGGCTTTTCGGCAAACGCAATAAGACGCTTGACCAATATATCTTCTAGATGTATCTTAAAGATACAATGAGACCCAACCACACCCATTTCCTCATCCTCGGCATGCTCAGCTTGGAACCCCAGCGGTCGGGCTACGACATCCGCAAGACGGTCGAGTCGAGCGTCAGCTACTTTTGGCGGGAGAGTTACGGCCAGATCTATCCGGCGCTAAAGCATCTGGCGGCGGCCGGCCTGATCCGCGCGCGGCCGACCCGGGCCGGGGGGCGGCCGGGCCGTCGGGAGTACGCGCTGACCGCCGCGGGCCGCGCCCGGCTGCGGGCCTGGCTGGCGACGCCCTGCGGAGATGCGCCGCCCCGCAACGAATTCCTGCTCAAGCTGTTCTTCTCCGGCGCCGCGTCGCGCCGCGACTGCGAGACGCACATGCGGACCTTTCGGGAGAACAACCAGCGCCTGCTCGACACCCTGCTCGAACTCGAGACGCGCGCGCGCGCGGCCCATGTCGGCAATCCGCATCTGCCCTTTTGGCTCCTGACTTTGAGTTTCGGCATCGCCCAGCTGCGCGCTTCGGTCCAGTGGAGCGACGCCGCGCTCGGCGTCATCGGTTCGGAAACCGGAGGTCTGCACCATGACTAGACGCACGCTCTCCATCCGCCTCTTCCAGGTCGTTGCGGCGGTCCTGGTCGGCCTGTTTGGCCTGGGTCTCGTGTACGCCCCGCTGGGCCTCTGGACCGGAACGATTTTGGGTGCATGGTTCGTCGGCACCCAGAAGCCGGCCCGGGGTTTTGCGTTCCTGGCGATCTGGTTTTTGGTCGCGCACCTTTTCTCGCACGGGTACGCGGCGGCGCGGCCGCCCTTGGAATTCGCGGGATGGCTTGCCCTGGCTGCCTTGGCGAGCGCATTGCCCTTCTTGCTTTTCCGCCTGACGGCCGAGCGCCTGCCCGGGAATCTGTTCCCGTGGGCCCTGCCGTTCTGGGGCGTGGCCATTCAGACCGGGGCGCGGATTGGGCTGCCCGCCGGCATCAGCCAACTCATTTCCCTGGCGCCGGCGCCGTTGGCGGGGGCTCTGGGCGGAGCGGGCGCGATGACGTTTCTGGTCTATGAGGTCGCGGCGGTGGCAGTGTGGCTCTGGAATTTTGAGTTTCGACGGGATAAAGTCGCCGCTGGTGCCGTCCTCGCCGCCCTCGCGAGCCTGTTCGTGGTTGGCTTCGGTCGCGGGCATCTCCATGGCCCTCCGGTGTTCGCAGGATTGGATCGGGCCGATTTTGGCCTGGCCAGCCTGTGCCTGGCGGGTGGATTGGGCCTCAGCGGCTGGGCGCTGGCTCGGCCGGCTTTTCGGCCGAGGCGATGGTCGGACCGGGCGGCGGTGATCGACGTGCTCCGAAGCCCGAATTCCGGATTGGCCCTGACGGCGGTCAGCGACGGCGGGGGCGAATTCCTGGTGAGCGCGGCGGGCGAATCCTTTCCGGTTCGCCGCGGCATCCCGGTCTTTTCGGCGGCGGAGGATTTCACGGCCTCGAATCAGAAATACAATCGGCTCTATGAGCGGATCGGCGGCTTCTACGACGATAGCCAAAGGCTGGCCTTCCGGCTGCTCGGCATCGAGCGCGCCGGGCTCTTCTTGAGCTATCTGCGAATGCTGGAAATCAAACCGGGGGATCTCGTATTGGAAACGTCCGTGGGAACCGGCCTCAACTTCAAGTACCTGCCGCGGGGCATCCGTCTTTTAGGGATCGATTTGTCCGCGGAGATGCTCGTCAACTGCCAGGCCAACCTGCGCCGGTGGGCGCTCGACGCGGATTTGTTTCAGGGCAACGCCGAGCGGTTGCCCTTCGCCGACGATCAGGTCGACGTCGTGTATCACGTCGGTGGCATAAACTTCTTCAACGATCGGGCCCGCGCCATTCGGGAGATGATTCGGGTGGCCAAGCCGGGCAGCCGAATTCTGATCGCGGACGAGACGGAGAAGCACGTGCAGGCGGCGTTTGAACGCACTCCCGTCGCGGCCGGCTACTTCAAGAATCGATCCAACCCGGTCGCCGCTCCCATCGACCTGGTCCCGCCGGAGATGCAGGACGTGCAGTGCCAGCTCCTGTCGGCCGGAAATTTCTACGTCCTAACGTTTCGCAAGCCGGGTGCCGGCCAAACCCGGGCCGGTCGGGTTTAACCCCATACGCAATCCGGGGATATCGGGCTATGGTTTTTGAGCGTTCTCAACCCGGTCCCATCATGCCCCTCATCAATATCGTAATCACCCTGATCGTCGTCGGTGTGCTACTTTGGCTTATCAATCAATACATTCCGATGGATGGAAAGATTAAGACCATCCTGAACATCGTCGTGGTCATCGCGGTCGTGGTTTGGCTCCTGCACGCCTGCGGGGTCCTGAGCAGTTCTGGCTCTATCTCCCTGCCGACGGTCAAGTGACCGGGCGGACCTCAGCGCCGGAATCCTCCCGGATGGATGTCGATGCCGCCGCGTGGTCCGTGGCCCCAGCCGCCGTCCATCCAGGGTCCGTCGTGGTACCAGGGGCCGCCGCCCCCGACCTCCGCGACGCAGCCGGCCAGCGCCCAGGGCAGGCCCACCAAAACGATGAGGCCGATTAGCAGTGGTTTGAATGATTTCATGAGGGATTGACGGGGTTGGCTTGGTTTACGTACTCGACCACGCCCACGGCGCCGCCGGTTGGGTCGGTGATGATGGCGGAACGGCTGCCCAGGGCGGCCGGGTGGGGGGGCACGACGACCTCGCCGCCGAGTTCGGGCACCCGGGCGAGCGTTTGGTCGAGATTCTGAACCCGAATGATGCCGAGCCAGCCGGGCGCGGCCGAGGATTGATCGGTGATCGCGGAGACGCCGGCGCGATTGAATAAGCCGGTGGCCAGGAACCAGGAGTTCTGCCGTCCCGGCCGGCTGTCCGGTGCGACCTCGAAGCCAAAGACGTGCCGGTAAAAATCGATGGACGTCGTCGGCGTGGTCGCCAGCAGATGGAACCAGTTCCAATCGCCCGGTGCCGGCTCCTCATCGGCCGAATCGCCCGAGGCGGACTGGACCAGGCCGACCGGGTAACCGGCGTTGTCCGTGATGATGGCCTCTGCGCCGATCTGGGGAAACTCGCGGGCCGGTGCGCGCACTTGGCCTCCCGATGGGGCCACGAGTGCGAGGGTGGTCGCGATGTCCGCCACGGCGATGTAGTCGATCCAGCGGGAGGCGTGGGCCGCGGCCGAGCCCGAGCGCTGCCGCAATCCGGCGACCACGTGCCGGCCGTTGCGAAATACCGTGTAGCTCACGCCCTTCTGCGTGAGGGTTTCCGCCGTCCAGCCGAACACGCCCGAGTAAAACTTTGAGGCGGCGGCCGAATCCGAGGTGAACAGTTCGGCCCAGACAATTTTGCCCGGATGGTGGTCTTCGCTGGCCGGAGCATTGAGCGGCGGCAAGTCCGCGGCGAATATCGACAGCGGCAGGCCGAGCCCGACCATCGTCAGGGCGACAGCGGCGAGGTGAGTCCACCGGGAGTGGGGCTGATGGGTGCGCAGTTGCATGTGAGCGCGAATGTATTCGGGCCCGTCCGCGCGTGCCATGGGGTGTAACCCGGCCTTCATCGATTCGCCTGGCGATGGCTGCGGGCTCGCCTCGGGCCGAGGTAGGGTAAGTGGGTATCGCCAATCCCCGGGAATTGTCGTTGAATGACAGCCGAGCGAACGTTCCTTCATCCTCGGCCACCGTATTGGCTGTGCGTTTACGAACAGCCGTTTGCCGATCGGTTCCCGGTGGTGGGACCAACGCCCCCATGCACGCCAAGCCCATTCTCGTGAAATTCGCCGACCGCTACCTGACGGCCCTGCGGCTCCATTTGAGCGACGAAAGGCCAGCCGTCGGCGAACGGGCCCAGATGCTGGGCCGCTCGGCCCTGGCTGGCGGCATGGCGACGCTCGACCTGGCCCGGGTGCACGAGCAGGCGATGCTCACCTTGGCGCCGACTTACGATCTCGACCACTTGCGCGGCGGGGCGATCAAGCGAGCCGGCGTGTTCTTCACGCAAGCCCTCATCCCGCTCGAGTCTGCCCAGCGGGCCATTCGGGGCACCAACGCGCACCTGCAGGTCCGCAATCTTACCCTGCGCCGGCACACGGCCGCGCTCGCGCTCGCCAACCGCCGCCTGCGCCAGGAGGTGCTGCGCCGCAAGGGCGGCGAGGTGACCATCCGCATGGCCAAGGAGCGATTTGAAAAGCTCTTCCGGACCTCGCAAGTCATGCAGGCGAAGCTCCAGTTCCTCACCCGGCAGATCATTGCCGCCCAGGAGGAGGAGCGAAAGGAGATCAGCCGGGAATTGCACGACGAAGTCGTGCAGTCCTTGGTCGGCATCAATGTCCAGCTGACCGCGCTGGGCCGGGAGGCGTCCCTCAGTCTCCGGGGCGTCAAGGCGAAGATCGCCCGCACCCAGCGCCTGGTGACCAATTCGGTGAACGCCGTGCACCGATTCGCCCGAGAGCTGCGGCCGGCCGTGTTGGACGACCTTGGGTTGATTCCCGCTCTGCACGCGTATTGCAACGATTTGGCCAAGCGCAAGCGGATCAAGATCCGATTGACCGCTCTGAGCCGGGTGGAGGACTTGGACAATGCCAAGCGCACCGTGCTGTATCGGGTGGCGCAGGAAGCCCTCACCAATGTCGTCCGCCACGCCCAGGCCAGCTTGGTCAGGATCGCAATGAGCGAAGGCGCGGGCTGGATTCAGATGGACATCTCCGACAATGGAAAATCGTTTCCGGTCGGCGATACCCTGCTTTCAAAAAACCCCAAGCGGTTGGGTCTGATCGGCATGAAGGAACGGGTCGAGATGGTCGGCGGCAGCCTGAAGATCGACTCGGCGGTCGGAACCGGCACGACGGTGCGGGTCAGAATTCCGTTCAAGTCTCTGATAAACCATTCATGATTGCTTCCAAAACCATCACGGTCTTGCTGGCCGACGACCATACCATCGTGCGGCAGGGCCTTTGCGCCCTGATGAAGCTCGATGGGCGCATCAACATCGTCGGCGAGGCCCGCACCGGCCGGGAGGCCGTCGAGATGGCCAAGACCCTCCGACCCGACGTCATCCTGATGGATATCGCCATGCCCGTGCTCAACGGCCTGGAGGCGACCCGCCAGATCCTCCTCGCCGATCCGACCGCCAAGGTGGCCATCCTTTCGGCCCACAGCGACGAAGCCTATATCGATCGCATGAACGCGGTGGGCGTGGCCGGCTTTCTCGAAAAGCAGACTTCGGCCGAAATCCTGATCAAGGCGATCTACGAGATCGCCCAGGGGCACACCTTCTTCAGCCCGTCGATCGTCAAACGCATGGAGCGCCGGTCCAGCCAGGCGCGCGATCGGGACGGTTTGCTCAAGGCGAATGGCCGCAGCCTGACCTCGCGCGAATGCGAAGTTTTGCAACTGGTGGCGGAGGGATCGGCGAACAAGCAGGTGGCCGCCGCCCTGAACATCAGCATCAAGACGGTCGAAAAGCATCGCGAGCATCTCATGGAGAAGCTGGACATCCACGACACCGCCGGACTGACGCGCTACGCGATTTCGGCGGGCATTATCGAGAACACCGTGCAGCTCACGATCATCTAGGAAATGTTTGCCAACCTGGCCAGGCGGCGGCCGAACCCGGTTTGCAAACATTCCCTAGTCCGCGTCCGGGCGGGGTCGATGCGCGCGAGGCGCCCGTCGGAGTAGGGCAAAGCCCCATAGCGACTTCGGGCCGAGGCGCGTATCCTGCGGTGAATCCCGAATATGAAAAATCAAACACTGTTTGCCCTGCTCGCATTTGCGGCGGGCCCGATCGCTCTCCTCGCCTCGCCGACCACCGATCACCAGATCGAAGCCACCGCGAAGGCCTCCTACAACTACCGCACGGTGCTCGAAGACCGCGTGTCGGTCAGCGCCGCCGACGGCGCCGTCACCTTGACCGGCACGGTCCGCGACGCCCACGAAAAGGATCTGGCCGCCGACACCGTGGAGAACATTCCCGGCGTGCTGAGCGTCAATAACCAGATCAAGGTCGAGTCGGCCTACGCCGAGCCGTCGGACGCCTGGATGGCGTTCAAGATCCGCAGCCAGCTCTTGGTGAGCGCCAACGTCAGCGCCGCGACGACCACCGTGGCCGTGCAAGACGGCGTGGTCACGCTCGGCGGAACCGCCGAGAACCAGGCGCAGAAGGAACTCACCGAGATCTACGCCCAGGGGATCGATCACGTGAAGTCGGTCAAGAACAACATCGTAGTGAACGATCCGCCGACCACCTCCGGGTCGTTCGCGGAGACGATCGACGACGCGTCGATCACCAGTCAGGTCAAGTATGCGCTTTTCAGTCACCGGGCGACCAGCGCCCTCAAGACCAAGGTCGCCACCAATGACGGGGTGACCACCATCACCGGCAACGCCAGTTCAGACGCGGAAAAATCCTTGGTGTCGAAGCTCGCCCAAGACGTCCGCGGCGTAAAGTCGGTCAGCAACGACATGGTCGTCAAGAGCTAGACGGCCTCCGTACGGTTCGAAACACCCCTCCGCCCGGCCGCCGCAAGGGGGTCGGGCGGAGGTCTGGGTGCCCCTCATCTTTTCACCATGAATAAACCCGTATCCATCGCCTTGCTGATCGCCGGAGTCATCCTGGCCATCTACGGCCTGAGTTCCTCCAATTCCGTGACTTCGAGCGTCTCCCGCGTGTTTACCGGGGCACCCACGGACCGGACGATCTGGCTCCTGGCCGGCGGAGTGGCCATCGCCTTGATTGGCGTCTTTGGCCTACTGCGCCGCCCCAAGGTCTGACGCCCAATCTCCGGCGTCGAATGCGAATCCGCGGAGCGGCGCCCGCTCCCGGAAATTTGCGGGTCCGACGATTCGAGTCCAAGGTGCCGAAGCGCATCGCTTCCGCCATGAAGAAACTTAATCCCATCCGCGCGCTCTTTGTCGATGTCGGCGGCGTTCTCCTGACCAACGGTTGGGATCGACCGGCGCGCCGGCGCGCCGCGCGACAATTTCAGCTGGACGCGGAGGAGCTGGAAGATCGGCACCATCTGACCTTCGATACGTTTGAGGAGGGCAAACTGACCTTGAACGCCTACCTCGACCGGATCGTGTTCTATCGGAAGCGACATTTTACCCGGGTCCAGTTTCGGCGATTCATCTTCGAGCAGTCCAAGCCGTATCCGGAAATGCTGGCCTTGGTCGCCCGGCTGAAGGCCCGTTACAAATTGAAGGTCGTCGTGGTGAGCAATGAAGGGCGCGAAATCAACGCCCACCGCATCCAGCGGTTCAAGCTGGGGGCGGTGGCCGACGCCTTTGTCTCGTCCTGCTTCGTTCACATCCGCAAACCCGACGCGGACATCTTCCGGCTCGCGCTGGACATCTCCCAAGTCCCCGCCCGCCACGCGGTCTACATCGAAAATACGCCGATGTTTGTCCGGGTCGCGGAGGCGATGGGCATCCGCAGCGTCCTGCACACCGACTGGCGCTCAACCGCCGCGCGGCTGGCCGACCTCGGGCTTACTCTCGCACCCGGAGTCGGTCCATGACGCCGCGCAATGCCCAGGTCCTGACGGTCAATGGCGGATCGTCGAGCATCCAGTTCGCGTTGTTCGCCGAGGCCGCGTTCGCCGTCGCCTTGGGCGGCCTGGACACGGTGCGGTTAGCGGGCGTTATCGGCGAAAACTCCCCCGTGATCCGGGCGCGGATCTGCGCGGGTCTGGAATTTCTGGGCATCGACATCGACCCGCAACGCAACGGGGCCAACGCCGCGGCGACCTCTGTCGAAACGAGCCGGGTGGCCGTGCGCGTCGTGCGCACCGACGAGGAGCGCGTGGTCGCCGATACGGTTTTTCGCCTCCTCGCCCAGGAAGAGCTTTTATGAATACGCCCGCACTGCTCGAGACCGCCCGGGCCCTGGTCGCCGACGACAAGGGCCTGCTGGCGATGGACGAAAGCAATCCGACCTGCAACCAACGCTTCGCCCGACTGGGCGTTCCGCAGACCGAGGAAGCCCGCCGCCGATGGCGGGAATTGATCCTGACCGCGCCGCGCCTCGGGGAGGCGATCAGCGGGGCGATTCTTTACGAGGAGACGCTGCACCAGCAGACCAAGGACGGCGTCCCCTTTCTCCAGGTGGCCGTTAAATCCGGAATCATTCCCGGCATCAAGGTCGACGCCGGGGCCAAGGACTTGGCCGGACATCCCGGCGAGAAGATCACGGAAGGGCTCGACGGATTGCGCGAGCGTCTGGCCGGCTATGCGCGCTTGGGCGCCCGTTTTGCCAAATGGCGCGCGGTGATCCGAGTGGGCGATGGCCAGCCGAGCCGCGGCTGCGTGGAAGCCAACGCGCAGGCCCTCGCCCGCTATGCCGCCTTGTGCCAGGAGGCCGGGCTAGTCCCGGTGGTTGAACCGGAAGTGTTGATGGATGGCACGCACCCGTTGGAGCGGTGCGCCGCCGCCACGGCGCAGGTCCTCCACTGCGTCTTTGACCAGCTGCTGGCCCAGCGGGTCATTCTGGAGGGTCTGCTCCTCAAGCCGAATATGGTGCTGCCGGCGCTGGATTGCCCGCAGCAGGACGCGGTCGACCAGGTGGCCGACGCCACGGTGGCCACCCTCCTCCGCCATGTGCCCGCCGCCGTGCCGGGCATCGTTTTCCTATCCGGCGGACAGTCCGCGGAGTTGGCCAGCGCTCGCTTGAACGCCATGAACGTGCGCCATCGCGCGCACCTGCCATGGGCGCTCACGTTCTCGTTCTCCCGGGCGATTCAACAGCCCGCGCTGGAAATTTGGCGCGGGGACGATGCCCGGGTGCCCGCGGCGCAGCAGGCGCTCGTGCACCGGGCCGCCTGCAATCGCGCGGCCCGCGGCGGCCGCTACAGCCCGGCGATGGAACAGAGTTAGCCGGCCTCCCGTCGAGACTCGGCAGAGCGTCGGCCGAACCGCGGTCAGCTTTCGATCAACTTCAAGGCGACCTGCGAGGACTGGTTGGCCTGGGAGAGCATCGAGGCGCCGGCCTGAACGAGGACGTTCCAGCGGGCCAGGTTGGTGGTCTCGGCGGCGACATCGACGTCGCTGATGCTGCTGATGGCGGAGCGCAGATTGGTCTGGTTGGTCGTGAGCAACGTCGAGGCAAAATTGAGTCGGCTTTGTTCGGCGCCATTGACCGCCCGCATGGTGGCGACGTCTTGCAATGCGCCGGTGACGGTCGCGATGGAAAGGCTGCCCAAATTGGCGGCGGAGGCGACCGCGCCGAAGTTGGACGAGGCGGTCGCGGTGCTCGTCATGGACAGGTTCGATACCCGGATACTGGTGGCGCCGATGGACTGGTTGACCAACGCCAGACTGCCGGAAGTCGGCACGCCCGATTGGGTGCCCACCTGCGTGCCGTTCACGTAGGTCGTCGCATTGCCGGACCCGTCCGCGACGATGCGGATGGTTTCCGGCGAGCTGGTCAGCGATAGATCCGCCAAGTCCGAATCGCCGATTTGCACGTGGAAAGCGCCGGGGCTGCCGCTACCGTTTTGGGCCACGAGGCCCAATTCGAAGGCCCCGGAAAAGCTCTGATTCGACTGGGCAACCGCGAAGTCGTCGCCGGTCGTGTTCAGGCTGACGTAGGTGCCGGACGGGTCCGAGATCGTGGGACTGCCGGATCCGAAACTCTGGTCCGACCAGTTGTTCAGATTGGCGAAATTATCGGTCAATGGCGAAAAGGCCGCAGCGCTGATCGAGCCAAGCAGGTTCTGCTGGCTGACGGCCACGGTGCTGTTGGTGCTGAGGTCCTCGCTCGTGGCGACCGCAATGCTCTGGCCCGCGCTCGTCGCAAACAGACTCACGCCGTTGAACGATTGGCCCCCCAGCGTGTTGAGTTCGGCCTGGAGCTGCGTGAACTCGTCGGCGTAATTGGCGAGGTCGGTGGCGTTCTTGGTGGGATCTTGGTACAGGGTCGCCAATTGCGAGATCCGGTCGAGGATCGCACCGGCCATCTGCAGGGCGCCATCCTGGGTCTGGGCGAACGAGTTGGCGTTGCTCAGGTTGTTCTGGACGTCGGAATCGCGACTGGCGGCCGCGGCGAGCTTCAGCGAGACGGCCAAGCCGCCGGCGTCATCCGAAGACGTCACGATCCTTGAACCGCTGGAGAGCCGATTGAGGCTCGCGGTCATCATCGACGCCGCGTACCCCAGATTGTTTGAGGCAATCGAGGCCGACGAGTTGGTGTTGATGACAACCGACATGGCTTATCCGTGCTCAAGGTGGCAACTCCCGGGTTACCTCCGCGCCGAAGGGTAAGAGTCGGCAGCGCTCTTGGGAATCCTCCATGGCCATGCGGTGGCGTCCGTGCCACATTCGCGCCGAGGGTAGAGTCGGGCTGCACTCCGGCCTCCAACCGCTTGAAGGCTAGCTCCTCAATCGGCCGGATTTGGGAAAACCCAAGTCGAAAATTGCAGAATTCGCGTAAATCTTGTCCGCGGGCCGTGAGCCACCCGGACAACACCTGCTTGGGCGGGTGCCTACCGAGGCATCCAGACCGCAAAAAAATACACGGATTGGACCGCGAACACCCCGGCGGCCAGAATGGGCCAATCGGCCACCAAGCCGCCCACGAGCAGGGCATAGAGGCCGAGCGGTATGGCATAGGAGCCTTGATGGGCGATCGCCGAGTTCGGTTCGAACATCAATGCGATCCAAACGAGCCACGAGGCGATTACCCAGACCCCGCACCGCAGCATCCGCTTCCGATCCAGGCCCCGGGGCGTCCGCCGACGCAAAAGGGCCACGAACCAGGCGAGAATGCCGGCCGGGAAATAAAATCCGGCCGACCTAAGATAAGCCGTCACTTCGAAGCTTCGCCGAACCGCCGACCGGTCAAACTGGAGCCCATGCCGCCAGTCGCCGTCGAACTGGCGGATCAAATTGGATTCCCGCGCCGTCCAAGCACCCTGCCAGCCCACCTTGCGGTATTGGTCGACCAAGGCCGCGCCGAATGAACGGTTGTCGATCGGCACGACACCCGCCAGGTGCCATTTCAAGAGGCGATTGCCCGGCGGGTCATAGTACC
>CAZWMF010000008.1:0-18615 GCA_964634535.1 uncultured Opitutaceae bacterium
CTGCCGAGCCTTCCCATCGCGGACATTCTCACTGCCGCCGGGCGCTCGCTGCGATTGCGCTGGTTGAATCCGACGATATTGCGGACGTTGCACTTGGCAAAAATCTGGTAGCGCTGCTCCATCTCGCTCAGCAGCCACTTGAGGGCGCCCGGCACCTTCTTCGGTTCCGTGAGCACGGGGATGAGCATGTGCGGCAGGGCGTTGAAGGTCTTCAGTTCGACCACCTTCGGGTCGACCATGACCAGCCGGACGTCGCGCGGACTCTTCGAATAGAGAATCGAGGCGATGATGGCATTGATGCAGACCGACTTGCCCGAGCCGGTGGCGCCCGCGATCAAGAGGTGGGGCATCTTCGTCAGATCCGAGATCAAGGGCTTGCCCGAAACGTCCTTGCCGAGCGCGATCGGCAGTTCGGCTTTGGCCGACACCCAATCCTCGCTTTCGAGTATCTCCCGCAGGCCCACCGGCGTGGGATTCTGGTTGGGCACCTCGACGCCGACCGCGGCCTTGCCCGGAATCGGGGCCAGGATGCGCACCGATTGGGCGCGCATCCCCAGGGCGATGTTCTTGTCCAAGCCCGAAATCTTCTCGACGCGCACGCCCGGAGCCGGAACCAGTTCGTAGCGGGTGATGACCGGGCCGACGTGGATTTCCCCGAGGGAGACCTCGACCCCGAATTCGCCGAGGATTCGCAGGAGGTTTTCGGCGTTGTGGCGGTGTTCCTCCTCGTTGCTGCGGACGAGGGCGCGGGCCGGCTCCTTCAGCAAGGCGAGCGGCGGAAAGCGGTAATTGTCGCCCGCCGCCACCGCCGGGGCGGGCCGGGCCCGCTTGGGCTCCTCGGGTTTTACGATATTGAGCTCGAGGGCGCGTGCCGTGGCGCCGGCTGCGGGCTTCGACGCCGAACGCGGCGGCGCGCCCGCCGGATTTTCCGCCGGCGCGACCACGGAGCCGGCGGCACTCTTCGGCACGAGAACATTCTTATTAGCCGGGCCGACCGGCTCGAGGACGAGCGGTGGCCGGGTCGTTGGGTCTTTGGCCAGTTCCGCCGGTTTTGGGGTCCGTTCCTCGAGCGCCTCGACGGCCTTTTTCTTCTCGGCCCGGTCGGCGCGCCACGCCGAAAAATTGGTCACCAGGCGTTCGAATTCGCCGGCGAGATCTTTGGTGAAGATGTAAAGGAGGCTGAAGGCGTAGAGCGCGCCCAGGATCAGGAGCGTGCCGATCGGCCCCAGGACGCTGCTCAGGAAGCGGTCGTAGGTCAGCGAGCCCAGAATTCCGCCCGCTCCGTGGGGATAGTAGTCGGATGGGGTGGAAAAGAACAGCATCGCGCTCAGACCCGAGCCGGCGATCAAACCGACCGGAACGGCGATCACCCGGCCGAGAGTCAGGCGGCGGGCGTTGCGCAGCGCGAGATAGGCGAACCAAAACAGCAGGATGGGGACGATCCAGGTGATCCACCCCAACACATCGAGGGTCAGGAAACTCAGGGCGGCGCCGAATTCGCCCGTAAGGTTGCGGCCGGTCGGATTGGTGGACAACCACGAGCTCTGGCCCGGGCTGTAATCGAACAATCCGGCGGTGAAATACAGTCCGCCCAGGGCCAAAGCGGTCGCCGCCACCCAATTCGGTCGGGGGCGCGGAGCGGCGTACGGCGCTTTGTCGTTTGAGTTTGAACTCCCGTTCTTGGGCATTTCCTATGGCGCCAGGCTACTCAACCAATGGCTATCGGCATAATCGCAAAAAAGGGGCAAGGCATGCGAGATTTTCTTCGTTTTCGACCGCTTTACCAGGAGCGGGTCTGGGGGGGGCGCGCCCTCGAATCCGTCTTGGGGCGTGAATTGCCGGCCGGCGGACCCATCGGCGAAAGCTGGGAGATCGTCGATCGACCGGAAGCCCAGTCGGTGATCCTGGGCGGCCCGTGCGACGGATTGACCTTGCGGGCCGCGATCGAGCAGCACGGATCGGATATCATGGGCCCGGCCTGGCCGCGCGAGCGGCCGTTTCCGATCCTGGTCAAGTGGCTCGATTGCCGGGAGCGCCTGAGCCTCCAGGTGCATCCGCCGGCCGCGGTGGCCCCGCGCCTGGGCGGCGAGCCCAAGACGGAAAACTGGTATATCGCCCAGGCGGTGCCCGGTGCGCGCCTGATCGTGGGCCTGCGCCGCGGAGTCACCCGGGAACGCTTCGAAAACGCGCTGAGCGCCGGGACGGTGGAGGACTGCGTGCAGCACTTCGCCGTTTCCGATGGCGACTCGCTGCTGGTGCGCAGCGGCGAGGTCCATGCGATCGACGCGGGCAATCTCATCCTCGAAATCCAGCAGAATTCCGACACGACCTACCGGGTGTTCGATTGGGGGCGGGTGGGGCTGGACGGCCGGCCCCGGAAGCTGCATGTGCGCGAGTCGCTGGAATCGATCGACTGGAGCGGTGCGCGGCTGGACCCGGTGCGGGCGGCCGACGTCACGGCCGTCCTGGCGGATTGCGCGGAATTTCGCCTGCGACGCGAAGTCTTGGCGGACGGCGAGAGCTGGGCGGCGGGAGCGGGCGACGGGCCGCGCATCGCGTCGGTCGTCGCCGGCAAGATCGTCTCCGCGGAGGGCACCCTGGTGACCCGCGGCGCGAATCTCGTGCTGCCAATGGCCGGCCATTTCCGGTTCACCGCCGTCGGGCCGGCCACCCTGCTGATCACCGACCGGTTTGCCGGATAACCGGCTTACCAGTCGGCGTGGCTGAGGATTTTCTGCTTTTCGGCCTGGAATTCCTCTTCGGAAAGGATGCCCTTCTTGCGCAGCTCATCGAGGCGGATGAGCTTGGCATAGGTGTCGCTGGGCGGGGCCGGCCGAGGGGCGGCGGTCGCCATGGCGGGCGCGGACGGCTCGGCGGTCAATTCCGGATCGCCGGCGTTGAGCGCTTTAAACGTGACGGTCGCGCTGGCGTAGCCGGTCAGCAGCAAAGGCTTTTCCGCAGTGATCGTCAGCAGCTTGAATTGTTTGCTCTGATTGGTGCAGTAGTCTTGGGCGGATTGCTGCGCCCGCGCCTTGAGCGCATCCATATCGCGGTCCCAGGCGCTGCCGCCTTCGAGCGTCAGCGCGTAGGTGTTGTCTCCCACCGGTTCCACGGTCGACTTCGGTTTCGTCACGACCGACTTGCAGCCGGCCCATGCGACGCACACCGCCACCAGCAACAGTCCCCGGAGAAGAAAATTCTTTTTCACGGCCGGAATTTCACTAGGACCGGCCCGCGCGTCAAGGCTGCTCGTGACCCAACGAGCGATGGGGATGGGGTTTGGCGCCGACCGCATCCAGTCAGTTCGTGAACCGAGACCGGGTGGATCGCAGATCGGACTCGCTGAATTGGAGTCCGGGCGCGGCCTGGCGGCGGCTCTTAGGCCAACCCGGGCGCCTCGCTCGGTAAGGCGCGGCTTATCGGCATTGCCCGCTTCGGCGAGGCCTCGCTCTGGGGGTATCACTTCAGCTCGTCCGATCGGCCATCCGCTGATTGCGGCTTCTTGACGGCGGCGGATCTTCGCCGATAAGGTGCGGGTACCGCCGCCTATGAAACCCCTCATTTCCTGTCTGGGACTTGCCCTGGCGCTGGCCGCGCCGTTCGCCTCCGCTCAACCCGCGCCGGCCGCTCTGGTGGCCGGTCCGGGCCAATATCGGAACTTTTCAGTGGCTATCTATATACCGGTCGCGGTCGTCCGCCATCTCGCGGACCCGGCCGTGCTGGCCGCCGAATGGGAGCGGATCACGAGCCAGGTGAAGGTGGACAAGGTTTACATCGAGGCGCAGCGCGACCGGCTGGAGGCCGACGACGCCGTGTTAGAACGGGTGAAGACTTTCTTCACCGACCGGGGGGTGCGGGTGGCGGGCGGCATCACGTTTTCCGATCATCCGATTTCCGGCCAGTTTCGCTCGTTCTGCTACACCGATCCGGCGGATCGGGCGTTCGTCAAGAGTGCGTCTGAACTGGTCGCGCGCCATTTCGACGAGATCATCCTCGACGACTTCACCTTCGTCACCACGAAATACGATTCCGACATCCTCCTGAAGGGCGGGCGGACCTGGACCCAATTCCGGCTCGACCTGATGGACGACGTCGCCCGGCAGCTGATCGTGGGGGCGATGAAGGGGGTCAATCCCCGTGCGCAGGTCACGATCAAGTACCCGAATTTGTATGAGCACTTCCAGGGCCTTGGCTTCGACCTGGATCTGGGGCCAAAGATTTTCGACGGGATCTACACCGGGACGGAGACCCGGGATCCCAATTCCACGGACCAGTTTCTCCAACAGTACGAGAGTTACCAGATCATCCGATACTTTGAGAACATCGCCCCGGGCCGCAATGGCGGCGGCTGGGTCGACACGTTCAGCATCCAGTATGCGGATCGCTACGCGGAGCAGCTGTGGGACACTATGTTCGCCAAAGCGCGCGAAATGACCCTGTTTTCCTGGCCCGGGCTGCTCGTGCCGTCCCGGCCCGGCGAGCGGGATGCCTGGCGAACCCAGGCGTCGACCTTCAAATACGACCAAATGCTCCGGTACCACCCGGCTGGCGGGCCGGCGGCGGCTGAGCCGGCGACGATGGCCCGCGTGGCGGGTTACGCGCTTGACCAGGCCGACGCGGTGGTGGGCCGACTGGGCCACCCCATCGGAATTCAGAGTTATCGGCCGCCGCATGGCCGGGGGGAGGATTTCCTTCACAATTACATCGGCATGCTGGGCATCCCGATCGACCTTCATCCGACTTTCCCGGAGGCCGCTCCCGTGGTCCTGCTGACCGAAGATGCGATTTCCGATCCGCTGATCGTGGCCCGGATCAAAGGCCAGCTGCTCGCCGGCAAGGCGGTCGTGGTGACCTCGGGCCTGGCCCGAGCCCTGCAGGGCCGGGGACTCGAAGACATCGTCGAATTGGAATTCAGCGGCCGCCGGTTCCTGGCGGACGATTATTCGACTGGATTCTGGCCCGGCAAGCGCTTGGCGTTGAACAACCGCACGACCGGCGCTCCGCCCATTCTGTTTCCACAGATCGGCTTTTACACCAACGACGCCTGGGCGCTGGCCAGCGGCTTGTCGGACGGCGTGGGCTATCCCCTGCTCCTGATCGATCGCTACGGCCGAAACGGCCGGTTTTACGTTTGGACCATTCCGGACGATTTCCGCAACCTTTACCGCCTGCCGCCGGCGGTCACCGGGGTGGTCAAAGATGTCCTGATGGAGGGCTTTCCCGTCCGCCTCGACGGTCCGAGCCAGGTTGCGCTGTTCGCCTACGACAACCACACCTTCGTCGTCGAGTCCTTCCTGCCGGGCCCGACCGAGATCAAAGTGCGCACGCTGGGCGCCGCGCTCAAGCTGCGCGACCTCGCGACCGGCGAAGTGATCAACGGTCAGCCCCCGGTCGCCGCCCGGACCCGCTGGCAGCGCCTCGAAGAACCCCGGGTGTCGTTTGACGTGCATATTCCGCCCCACAGCTTTCGCGCCTTTGCGGAAGAACCGTGACCGGCCGGCCCCGATTCTGGCCGCCGTCCAAGCCCGGCAATTACCGTGGAACTTTTTTTCATCTTGCAAACCCCGGTGCCGATACTATTCGTCCGGCAATGCCCCACATCCCGGTATTCCACCGCATGGATAGAGCATCTCACCCACGAGAAAGAGCGCTTCACCCCTGAAATTTGGCAAAATTACTTAAATGCGGTGCAACAGGACTCATTCACCTGCGCCGGGCGATCGGATATAACCGACCCTGCGTGATTTGCTGCCACGTTGTCATTTGACGGGTCGGTTTGCCCTAACTCACCGGCCGAGATCTCTCCCTAACCCACACCCTAGCATTACCAGCCCCGCGCCTTCCCCCGCGCCTTCCCCGGCGTCATCTCTAGCCAGCGGCGTCGCGCCGCACGTTCCTTTCGAGACGGTTTATCCTAACCAAATCGTCTCTGATTACTCCCCTAACCTAGAACTAAAGAACAAAGCCTAACAACCCCCCATGCCTGAAAAGAGAACACTAGCGCTGTTGCGTGCCCTTACCGTCACCTCCGCGCTTATCATCACACTGGTCCCACGACTGGCGGCACAGGCTGCCCCGGACCAGTCCGCCAACGCGACAGCTGCGCCTTCCGCAGCCGCTGCGCCAGCGCCCTCAGCCGCCGCCGAGAACGCCGGAGCTGAAGAAACGATCACGTTGTCCCCCTTCGTGGTGGACGCCGATTCGGATTCGAACGGGTACAAAGCCAACAGCACGTTGGCCGGCACCCGCGTTCGTACCGATCTGAAGGACGTGGCCTCGGCCATCACGGTGGTGACTCAGAAATTCCTGCAAGACACCGGCGCGGTGAACAGCGAAGATCTGCTAACCCTCACGCCGAGCACGGAAGTGGCCGGCATCAAGGGTAACTTCACCGGCATCGCGGGTGTCGCGACGTTCGAGGAAAACACGACCAGCCAGACCACGCGCGTTCGCGGTCTGGACACGGCGGACAACACCCGGGATTATTATCTATCGGATATCCCCTGGGACGCGTTCAACGTCGGTCGCGTCGACCTCCAGCGCGGTCCGAATTCCATCTTGTTCGGCACGGGCAGCCCGGCCGGTATCATCAATACCAGCACGGACGACGCCTCGTTCAAGACTTCGTACGAGCTCCAGAACCGCACCGACAAGTTCGGTTCCGACCGTGACGTGATCAACCTGAACCAGGTTCTGGTCGACGACGTCCTCGCCGTGCGCTTCGCCGCCGTGACCGACGACGAACTGTACGAACAGTCGCCCGCCTACAACAACACGACCCGCTATTACGGCGCTCTGCGCTTCGACCCGAAGATATTCGACGAGCACAGCAAGACCTCGATCCGCGTCAAATACGAGAACGGTAAGATCCGCTCGAACAATCCCCGCCAGGATCCCCCGGTCGACGAAATCACCCCGTGGTTCCGGACCGGTACGGATGCCTATGGCAATCCGGGCTACGATAAGTTGACCATCAATGAATTCAGCCTGACCAATCCGAATCCCTCGGGCACGCCGCTGCCCGGCGCTTCCGGCTCGGTGCTCGATGGCGCTACCTACGAACTCGGTGGCTGGGCGGAAACCCGCTCCTATTGGGCGGATAACCTCAATTACTACGAGGCCACTCCGGGCCAAAGCGATGGCTCTCCCGGTGGCACCGCGATCAAGACGATCGTCGCCGAGCCCAATGTCGGCAATGGCTTGGACAATCACGGGATTGGCCAGCTCGACTTCCGGCCCGAGGGTATCCCGTCTGAACAACAATATGCCGCCTATGTCGGCACGACGGGCGCCGGCACGATCAGCAACACGAATTCGAACTTCAAGTATCCCGGCAATCCGATCCCCGGTGGCGTCTATTACGCCGACACCGTGCTGACCGATCCGACGATCTTCGACTTCTACAAGTATCTGCTGGACGGCCCCAACAAACGCGAATGGCAGGATTGGAAAGCGGTCAATGTCGCCATCGACCAAAGCTTCTTCGATCAACGCCTCGCATTCGAATTGGGCATCGACCATCAGGCCTATGATCAAGGCGCCAACCAGTGGCTGACCGGTTCGAATTACGCGATCAGCATCGACGTCAATCAGACCTATGCCGACGGCACGCCGAACCCGAATGTGGGTCGCCCCTATGTGGGCAATGCCGCGTCCAACACGAACTATTCGTATGCGACGGTGCGCGACACGATCCGCTTCACGCCGACCTACGAGCTCCGCCCGGAGGACTTCATTTCCAATCCGCAGATCGCCAAGCTGATTGGCAAGCAGAACTTCACGGGAATCGTCGAGCGCTACCAGCTGACGACCAGCAACTACAGCTGGGCCGAATACGCTACCACGCCATCCTATGAGGAGTTCAACCAGGCCAATTCCGTAGCCGGTGTAAACGCCCTCGGTTCCGGCGGTGAATTCGACTGGATCGCCTACCTCGGGCCGTCGCTGATGAACGCTTCGTCCGCCAGCGGCGCCAACCTGAATCCGATCAACTTCACGATCGCTCCGCCGGAGAACCAGCGCACCTGGAACTTCAATTCCAACTGGAATCAGCCGACCAACCCGAATGATGTTGGATATGTGAATCCCGCTGCGACTTACTCATACATCAGCACAAAGCTGGGGTCCACGCAAAACGGCACGCAGGCGGATAACCCGGCCAACTACGTCGGTTGGCAGTGGGAGCCAATCACCTGGATGAACCAGAATAATCCGACCGACTTCCCAAATCTGGTGACGTCCGCCAATCGGATTCGCTTCAAGGATGATTCTGAAGGTATCACCTACCAGGGTCATATGCTCAACGGCGACCTCGTTCCGGCCCTTGGCTGGCGCGAAGATCGCATCACCAACTACCAGACTTCGGCGCAAACCGACACGAACAACGGTTTCACGACGATGAGCTTCCCGGACAATCTGGCCTCGCGCACGGACGTCCATGGAACCACGAAGTCCTGGGGCGCGGTGTATCACCTGCCGGCGACCTGGTTCTCGAACATCTCGTGGGATCCGACCGTCAGCCTGGAATACAACGACTCGCAGAACTTCAAGGCTGATGCCCAGCGCATGAATCTGGCCGGTCTCCCCATTCCGAACGCCACGGGTTCAACCCGTGAATTCGGCGTGACGGTCACCGCTCTGAACGACCGGATTTCGCTGAAGGCCAATTGGTTCAAGACCCTCGTGCAGGACGCGACCTTGGATACAACCGAGGGCAACTCGATCGGTGGTCTGGGCAACAACGCCTACTACCTATCCGACGGTCTGATCTGGGGCTACGGCTGGGCGACCGCCCTGCAAGACGGCCTCAAGGGTCTGACGCCGAACAGCAACTACTACGACTACGGTGCCAACGACGGCTACACCGCCGGATCGGCTGCCGACACCAACTACAACCTCAACGGTGGCACGGCTCCCAACGGAACAAAGTACGCTGGTGGCAATGCGGTCGTCGCAGCCTGGATTCACAATCCTCTCCCGGCGAACTTCTTCAACAGCTTCAACCTGTCGCCTTCCATTAACCCGACGACGGCGCTCACCACGGGCAATCTGCGCGATGGATTCAATCCTCCGCCGGCTTACTCGGCCGAGCCCGACACGGGTGGTGGTTCGATCTTCGGTGACCACGTCACCACGGTCAACAATCAGTCCGAAGGTTATGAGCTCGAGTTGACCGCGCAGCCGATCAAGGGCTGGGATGTGTCCCTCAATTATTCGCACGTCAAGGCGATCCACTCCGATGTCGATCCGGCTTCGGTGGCCTTCATGAGCTCGTTGGCGGGCTGGCTGGCCGGTCCGGCTGGTCAGATCCGCGAGTGGTACAACGGCGGCAACACGCTCTATAGCGTGTGGGGCCCGTACCTCGTCGCTCCGTTCACCGTCTTGCTGAATCAGCAGGGCCACGAAGCGCCTGAGATTTCGCCCTGGCGCTTGAACGGTGTCACAACCTACACGTTCCAAAAGGGTATCCTCAAGGGTGCCTTCATCGGCGGCGACCTCAAGATCGATGCCGGCCGTATCATCGGGTACCATTACAACCCGAACTTCGTGAACGTAAACGCCAGCGACCCGAACTACGCCTCGTATACCTCGGTCACCACCGGCGGTCTCGACATCAACGAGCCCTTCACCGGTTCGATCGAAGAGCACGTCGATGCGTGGGTCGGTTACAACTGGAAGCTAAGCCACAAGATCAACTATCGGATTCAGCTCAATCTGAGCAACGTGGGTGAGAAGGATAAGCTCATCCCGGCCCAGATGAATCCGGACGGCACCATCGCTCTCGCCCGTATTTCCTACGGCATGGGCTGGCAGCTGACCAACTCGTTTGATTTCTGAGCTGGCTGACACGCTCTGATTCTTAAGTACAGTCCGGCGGCGCAAGCCGCCGGACTTTTTGTTTCATTTGAAGTCGAAGGGTTTGAGGCTCCGGCGGTGTCTCACAGATTAAACCCATCACGATGATGAAGAAATCGATATTCATGGCGGCGGTATCCCTCTTGGGGCCAGGGGCGGTTCTCGCGGGCTCCGGCGCAGGCGACTACGTGCCGATGCAGGTCATTCAGACGATGGCCCCGGTGTTTCCCCGGGAAGCGATTCCTTACGGGCTGACCGACGGGGAGGCCAGCGTGGCGATCTCAGTCGATGAGACCGGGCGCCTTAACGACGTGTTGGTCACGCGGTATTCCTATCCCGGCTTCGCGGACGCCGCCGTGTCGGCAATCAAACGCTGGCAGTTCAAACCCGCTCAGGTGCATGGGGTTGCTTGCGGCGCCACCGAGGAACTGACTTTCACCTTCGAATCGACGGGCATCGTGGTCGTAGACTTGAACGCTCAGGTTTATGCGGCTGAGATGCATTTTCGGATCGCTCCGAATTCCGAGGCTTTCGCCTTTTGCACCTTGCGACAGCTCGACCGCATTCCCACCCCGATTACCATCGTCAAGCCGGTTTATCCGGCGCGCCTGGCCCACAGCAGTCAAACGGTTCATGTCACGGTGGGGTTCTACATCGATCCGGACGGCCGCGTCCGCATGCCCGCCGTGAGCAGCGCGACCGGCCAGGCCAACCAAGAGCTCGCAGGCGCCGCGGTGGCCGCCGTCAGTCAATGGCGCTTCGAGCCGCCAATCTCCAAAGGACGCAGGGTTCTCGTTTACGCCCAGCAGGATATTGCGTTCAAACCGGCGGTGGCGGAGTCCGCCGGCCCGTGATCGAACTTCACCTGATCCATGCCTAATTCACCCGATCCCCTCGATCCCCTACTCGATCGTTGGCGCGAACCGCCGGAGGCGGCGCCAAATCTCGCTCCCGAGGTCTGGCGGCGCGTCGCGTTGGCGGAAAGCGGCTCGGCCGACGCCGGCGGCCTTTGGGCGCGCCTCGACGCCTGGCTGTCCTGGCCGCCGTTTGCCACGCTGTTTGTCACGAGTTGCGCGTTGCTCGGCCTCTTCCTGGCGGAGGTTCGGGTGAACGAACGGCAGCGCGAACAGAGCGCGCACTTGGTGCGCAGCTACCTGCAGCTCATCGATCCTCTGCTCGAGTCGAAATCCGACCTTAAAGCCCCATGAGACGCGGCACGCTCGTCCTTTTGCTGGGCCTGCTGGTTGGGCTGGCCGCCAACCAGGGTTATTTTTGGCTGCACCGGCCGATCGATCCCGGTTCGCTCGACGGTCAGCTGGCCTGGATGAAATCGGAGCTGCATTTGACCGACGCGCAGTTTGCGCGAATCCGCGAGCTGCACCAAGCGACCAGCCCGCGCTTGCGGGCCCTGGCCGTTCAGGTGGGCCAGATGCAGACGGAGTTTGCCGCCTTCGAGAATACCCGCCGGGCGACCGACCGGGTGGACTTCATCGAATTTGCCCAGTTCGTCGAGGAACGGCGTCGCATCAGCCGCGAATGCCTCGACTCGACCCGCCGCCTGGTTCTGGCGACCAGCCACGAATTGACCCCGCGCCAGCGCGAACGCTATTTCGACCTGGTCTCCGCCGTCGAGCATCCGGCCCCCTCAACCGACTGAGCGCAACCCCGGCGCCGTGTCCACCGAATCCGCCACCGACCGCGCAAACCTGATCGACCTGCAACGCGGAGATGCGGCCGCGCTCAATCGGCTGATCGACCGGTGGCAGCGCCCGCTGGCGGGCTTTGCCTACCGGTATGTTCAGAATGCGGCGGACGCTCACGATTTGGTCGCTGAAACCTTTGTGCGGCTCTACCAGCAGCGCCTGCGGCTGCGCAGCGAGACCAATCTGTCGGCCTGGCTGTTCACGACGCTGTCGAACCTGTGCTTCAATCACCACCGGTGGAAGCGCCGGCACCCGACGATTCCAATCAGCGCGCCCGGCTCCGATTCGGAGCACGGAAGCGGCTCGGGCCTGGAGGCCGAGCTGGCCTCCGAGGCACCCAGTCCGGACGCGGCGCTCATGCGCGACGAGGCGCTGAGGCGATTGCGCGAATCGATCGACCTGTTGCCGCACGACCTCAAGGTCACGCTCCTGCTGCACCACTACGACCGCCTGCCCTACCGCGAAATTGCCGCCATCCTGCATTGTTCGCCACGCGGCGTGGAGACTCGCCTCTACCGGGCTCGCCAGCAGCTTCGCCAGGCCCTGGCGGGTTTCATCCACGAAATCTCGCCGACTTGAAGATTCAGGGCGCCGTCAGGCTGACGACCGAAGCGTTGGGCGGAAACGCTTGCTCGGTGGTTTGGCCCAAGGGCCAGCGGACGCGGATGGTTCGGGGTGGATTGGCTTCGGGATAGCCGCAAAATACGGCCTGGCTGGATTGGCTGTAGTAGCCCGAGCCCGCATAGACTTCGCTGGTTTCGGTCGTGCCGTCGGCCAGAACGACGGTCACGCGGGCCCCCACGGCGGTCGGATTACCGGCCGGACCGAGCAAACGCAGTCGCGCGGAGCGGTGGCCGGCGACGCCGCCATTGTGGAACGCCAGGGTCGAGCTGTTGTTGCGGGAGACCAGGAAGCCGGGCCAGCCGTCCGCGCCCAGATCCAGCACGACGAGGGCTTTGGCATCGCCGGGCACGCTCAGGCCGCTTTCCGCCACCGGCACCGGGAAGAAGCGGCCGTGCCCATCGCCGCGCAGCAGTTGGCTCAATCCCCCGTCGAAGCGACCGACCGCGGGGATGGGGGCGAAGGAGTTCTGGACGGCATAGATGTCGGCGTGGCCGTCGCCGTCGAAGTCGCCCGCCGCGATGCCCTGCAGGGGAGAAATCTGGGCCAAACGGGGCAGGGGCTCAAACCGATAGGTTCCGTCGGGTTGGCTGAGAAACACGCCGCTGCGAAACTCGGTCGCGGCAAAGCGCTGGGCGGCGCTTAATTTGTCGGACCCGAACACCTCGGCCAGCGTGGCCGGCGCATACGAATCGGTGGTGGGAAAACGCTTACGGAGCGCGGGAAACGCGGCCACCATGTCCCGCTGACTGCGCCAGGGGTAGAGGCGGTCTCCCTCGTAATAGCCCTCGACCAGCTGAGTCGAGCCGTCGCCCTTGAAGTCGCCGGAGAACAGCACCGCCGGATGCTGGGGGTCGCTGTGGTACTGGGTGTTCAATCCCAGGTTGCCCACCACGTAGTCGGGCCGGCCGTCGCCGTTGAAGTCCGCCGCGGCGATCGAGGTCCACCACCCGGCGCCGGCCGCGGCGAAGCCGGCCTTCTCCGTCCAGTCCTCAAATCCCTTCCCTTGTTTATTGTGGAAGTATCGGACCGGACCCCATTCGAGCGCGACCAACAGATCGGGCCACCCATCGCCATCGACGTCCGTCCACAGGGCGGAGGTGACCAGGCCCACCTGACGCAGGGCCGGCGCCAATTGGTCGGTGACGTCCTCAAATTTGCCGCCCCGGTTGGCCAGCAGGGCGCTGCGCGGCGCCAGCGGGTATTGCCCCGGCACGAGGCGCGCGCCGATAAACAGGCCGAGGCGTCCCTCGTGGGTGAAGTCAGCCGCCGCCACCGCCCCCACGCTGATCGGCAGGGCCGGCAGGGCGTCGTCGGGCGCCGGTCGGAAGCTCCCGTGGCCGTCATTGAAGTACAGGAGGGGCTGATACGCCGGGTCGCCGTCGGGCATGGAGTTGCCGCCCTTGGTGACGAGCAGGTCCAGATTGCCCTTGCCTTGGGCATCGAAGAGCAGGACCGGACCGTCGTCGACGGTGGGTGTTCCGGCCGGCGGCGCGAAGGCCGAGGTGTCCGCGCCGGTGAACGTCCCGCCGGCCGCCCCCTGCAGGATGCGCAAGGGATCCAGGGTCGTGCCGCCGACGATGATCGACTCGTGGCCGCTGCCATCGATATCCCCGACCGCCAGCGCCGGACCCCGGCGATTCAGGCGAATGGGCAGCATCCGCTGCACCGAAATTTCGTCGACGGCTTCATCGCGCGACGCGACCGCGAGCCCGGCGGCGCCACCGACTTCGGCAAACTGCCCGGCCGGCGGGGCGGCCGGTCCGGTCGGGAACGGCGGGGGTGGCATCGACGGTTCGGTCACGGTGAAACGCTGGTCGACCGGCAGGTTTTCGAAGACCTGCACGTGTCCGCTGGGCCAGGTCACCACCATGCGCCGGATCAGCGTGTCGGCTCCCAGGCCAAAATGCAGCATGGGCTCGCTGCTCGACATGTAGCCGCGCGCCAGCACGAGCTGGCGGACCTGCAGGCCCAGGGCGCTCTCGATTTTGACGATGGCGCCCACGCCGAAGCGATTCGAGACCGTTCCCCTCAGGTCGACGATGATGCGATGGCCGGTGTCGCAGTCGTTGCGCAGCAGCGTGACGCCGTCCTTATAGTTGGAGTAGACCAGGTCGAGGTTGCCGTCGCCGGCCAGGTCTCCGAAGGCGGCGCCGAAACTCACGCCCTTCTGATTCAGGCCCCAGGCCGCGCTGACGTCCTCAAAGCGCAGATCGCCCCGATTGCGCAAGGCGAGGTGCATTTCGGATTGCGGCGGGCTCTCGTACATGATCCGAACCCGCTCGGCCGGCGACTCGGCCTTCATCATGCGGTTGACCACGTCGACGCCCGGGTCGCGGGGAAAGCCGTTGGTGATGAACAGATCGAGCCGGCCATCGTTGTCCAGATCCTCGAACCGGGGCGACCACGTCCAATCGGTGGCGGCGACATTGGCGAGAATGGCGGCTTCCAGGCAGCGGCCGGTGCCGGTGTTGAGCAGGAGGGCGCTGCGGTGGTATTTGGGCGCCGCGCTGGTGAAATCCGACTCCTCCGTCCGTCCCCGGGCATCGGCGATCATGTGCTGGTCGGTCACGTGGTTCGTCGCAGCCATATCGGCGACCAGAAAATCGATCAGGCCATCGTTGTTGACGTCGCCCAGGTCGGCGCCCATCGACGAAAACGACGTGTGCGGCGCCACGCGGTCGAGCGTGTCGGTGAACGTGCCGTCCCGATTGTTATGATAGAGCTTGTCGGGCTTGCCGTAGTCGTTGGCGACGTACAGGTCGGGCCACCCGTCGTTGTCGTAATCCCACCAGGTGGCCGAATGGCTCTGCGTCTCGCCGGTGATGCCGGCACGGTCGGTCACATTGGCGAAGGTGCCGTCGGGGTTTTGGTGCAACAGATAGCCCCGCTGGCCGTTGGGATGCGTGGCGATGTTCAGGATATTGGTCGCGATGTAGCAATCGAGCCGGCCGTCGCGATCGTAGTCGCAGAACGCGGCCATGACGCTCGAGTCGTTGATGTCGAGGCCGTAGGCGTGGGCCTCCTCCTTAAACGTGCCGTCGCCCTGGTTGATATAAAGAAGGTTGGGAGCGCCGTACCGGCAGACGTAGATGTCCAGCCGGCCGTTGTTGTTGAGGTCGACGAAGGTGGCCCCTTGCTTCCAGATGCGGGCCTCGGCGCCGGTCTGCAGCAAGCCGGCCTTTTCCGTCACGTCCTCGAACTTGAAGTTGCCCAGATTGCGGAAGAGCCGGCAGCTCTCGGTCTTGCTCACGACGAAAATGTCCGGCCGGCCGTCGCCGTCGTAGTCGCCGATGGCCACGCCCGTGCCGATTGAACTGGTCTCGAATTCCTGGTAGAGATCCCCCTTCATCCGCGGATCGTCGTAGCGGTTGGTGGTCCGCACGCCGGTGTCGTCGGGCGAGAGCTGGACAAACAGGGTGCGTCCGCGCGGAAACGGATGGGGCGCCAGGGGGCGCGCGGTGATGCCGCCAGCTGGATCGGCGGCGAGCGCCGCGCTCGCGAGCCACGGGCCCGCCCACCAGGTCATCCGGCGGACGAGGCGCCGTCCGGCGACCGCCCGGGTGTGCGGGAGGCAGGTGGTTGCCCGAATAATTCGGCGCAACCGAAGGCATCGGCCAACGAGGGACACGAAATCGGAGACCGATGATGGGATCATGGACTGGGCGCGGTGAGCGTCAACGCGGTGGACTTTAGGGGCACCGCCTGCGTGGTGGCGAGGCCGGACGGCCAGCGTACCCGGATCGTCGCCGGTGGGTTGGAATCGGCATAGCCAAAAAACAGGGCGGCAGTGGATTGGCTCGCAAAGCCCGATCCGGCGCAAACTTCCGCCGCCTGGATGGATCCATCCGCATAAACCAGGGTCGCCCGGGCGCCCACCGCGGTGGGATTGCCCGGGGGGCCGCGCAAGCTGACGCGGAGCGGGTGGTGGCCGACTCGTCCCCGGTTTTGAAATGCCAGGGTGGAGCTATTGTTGCGCGAAACGAGAAAGTCGGGCCAATCGTCCGTGCCGAGACTCAGGACGACCAGGGCCTTGGCGTCGCCCGGCACGCTCAATCCGCTGGCGGCGACCGGCACCGGGAGAAAATGTCCGTGGCCGTCCCCGCGCAACTCCTGGCTGAGGCCGCCGTCGAAGCGGCCGACCGAGGGAATGGGGGCATAGGAATTCTGGACGGCGTAGATTTCCGCGTGGCCCTCGCCGTCAAAATCCCCGGCCACCACGCCCTGGAAGGGCGCGATTTGGGCGATGCGCGGCAGCGGTTCAAACCGGTAGGTGCCATCGGGCTGGCTCAGGAACACGCCGCTCCGAAATTCGGTGGCAGTGAAGCGTTGGGCGGCGGCCAGCGGGCCCGCCCCGAGAACATCGCTCAGCGTGGCCCGGGCGTAGTCTTCGTTGTGGGGGAAGTGCCGCAAGACCGCGGGAATGGCGGCCGCCAGGGCGCGGCGGCTGCGCCGGGGATAAAGTTGGTCGCCCTCGTAATAGGCCTCGATCAGCTCATTGCCCCCGTCGTCCTTGAAGTCGCCCGAAAACAGCACGGCGGGATGGCGCGAATCGGCCTGGTAGGGCGTGTTCAGGCCGACGTTGCCGACCACGTAGTCGGGCCGGCCATCGCCGTTGAAATCCGCCGTGGCGATCGCGGTCCACCAACCGTTGCCGGCGGCCCCGAAGCCGGCTCGTTCGGTCCAGTCCTCGAACCCCTTGCCCTGGTTGTTGTGAAAATACTTAACCGGACCCCATTCGAGGGTGACGAGCAGATCGGGCCAGCCGTCCCCGTCCACATCGGTCCAAAGGGCGGAGGTGACCAGGCCCACCTCGCGCAGTCCTGGGGCGAGCCGATCGGTCACGTCTTCAAACGTGCCACCGTGGTTGACCAGGAGCGCGCTGCGCGGGGCGAGCGGATATTGCCCGGGCAAAAGCCGCGCGCCGATAAAAAGGCCGAGCCGGCCGTCGTGCATGAAATCGGCCGCCGCCACCGCTCCCGCGCTGATCGGCAAGGGCGGCAGGGCTCCGTCGGGCGCCGGCCGAAATCCGCCGTGGCCATCGTTGAAAAATAACCGCGGCTGATAAGCGGGGTCGCCCGCCGGCAGCGTGTTGCCCCCTTTGGCGACCAGGAGATCCAGGCCCCCATTGCCCTGGGCGGCGAACAGCAGGACCGGCCCGTCGTCGACGGCGTCGCCCGTGGCGAGGACCGAGGCATCGGCCGGCGCGTAAGGTCCGCCGGCCGCCGGCCGCAGGATCCGCAGGGTGTCCAGGGTGGTGCCGCCCACCACGACCGCATCCCGGCCGTCGCCGAAGATGTCCCCGACCGCCAGTCCGGGTCCGCGGCGGTTGAAGCGCGCGGGCAAAAGCCGCTGCGCGGAAATCTCATCCACGGGCTCCTCGCGCGAAGTCAGCGCCAGTCCGGTCTCATGGCTCACTTCGGCAAACTGACCGGCCGGTTCAGCGGGTTCGGCCAATGGCGGCGGCGGGCTCGCTGGTTCGGTCACCGTGTAGTGCTGGTCGACCGGCAGATTCTCGAAGACCTGGACATGGCCGCTGGGCCAGGTCACCACCATACGCTGAATCAGGGTGTCCGGGCCCAGGCCGAAATGCACCACCGGCTCGCTGCTCGAGGCGTAGCCGCGCGCCAACGTCAGGCAGCGCGCCTGCAAGCCGAGCGCACTCGTGATCTTTACGACCGCCCCGACCCCCCCGCGGTTGGACTCCGTCCCGCGCAAGGCGACGATCACGCGATGCCCGCTGTCGTTGTCATTGCGCAGGATGGTGACCCCGGCGTGGTAATTCGAATACACCAGGTCCAGGTTGCCGTCGCCGCCCAGGTCGCCGAAGGCCGAGCCAAAACTCACGGCCTTCTGGTCCAGGCCCCACTCCGCGCTGACGTTTTGGAACCGCAGGTCGCCCAGGTTGCGGAACGCCACGTGGGTCTCGGCCAGCACCGGGGCATTGTACAGGCTGCGAATGCGGTCGGCGGTGTTCTCCAGGCCCATCGAACGCTCGTGCACGTCCGGATTGGGATCGCGGTTGAACCCGTTGGTGACAAAGAGGTCGAGGCGTCCGTCGTTGTCCAGGTCTTCGAAGCGCGGCGACCACGTCCAATCGGAAGCCGCCACGCCGGCCAGGTAGGCGCCCTCAAGGCACCGGCCGGTGCCGGTGTTGAGGAGCAGGGCGCTGCGCCGGTATTTGGGCGCCAGGGTCGGATCATAGGGGTCTTCGCTGGTTTCGCGCGACTCGGCGATGGAATGCTGATCCTTGCGGTGGGTGGTCGCGGCCATGTCGGCGACCAGGAAATCAATCAGGCCGTCGTTGTTCACGTCGCCCAAATCGGAGCCCATGGAATAGTAGGCGGTGTGCGGAGCGACGCGGTCGATGACGTTGGTGAACGTGCCGTCCCGGTTGTTGTGATAGAGCTTGTCGGGCACGCCGTAGTCGTTGGCG
>CAZWMF010000009.1:0-18052 GCA_964634535.1 uncultured Opitutaceae bacterium
CCCTGCTCGAACACCGGCGTCATGCGCCACCGGGTCGACGTGAAATGGCGCTTGCGCGAGGCCGATTTTCATCGGCATGCCCGCCAGCAGCTGGCCTTGCTCGACGCGGCGGCCAGCCTCGTGGCGCCGCGCGGGCGCCTCGTCTATTCGACCTGCAGCATCGATCCGGAGGAAAACCAGGCGGTCGTCATCGCCTTTGCCGGGCTTCATCCGGAATTCGCGCGCGAGGCGGAAACGCTCGCCTTGCCGTGGGTCTGCGGGCACGACGGCGCCGGAGTCTTTTGTCTGCGCCGCCGCGCCTGAGGCCGGCGCCGCAGAGTAGGGGCCCGTCCGTTCCCGCAACGCGGCCCCTCAGGGCACCAAGTCGACCACCGGCAGCGTCTTCTCGCTCTCGCGGTTGCCCGCGAGGAACGTAAAGGAGATGCGTTCGGCGTTGGCCACGCGCTCGTTGTAGCGGGCCAAGTCCCACTTGCCGACGGGTTCGCCGTCGATGCGCGTGACCAAGTCGCCGGTCTCGACGCCGGCGGCGGCCGCGGGCGAACCGGGCACGACGCCCACGATGCGCCAATAGGCTGGGGATTTCTTGTCGAAACTGATGCCGGGACTGCGCCGGCCCGGCACCGCGATCGGTTCGGTCGCGGCCCGATAGAACGACACCTGGCTCGTCGCCGGGTCGAAGGTCACGATAAAATTCTTCAAGATGCCCCCGCCCACCGCCGACATGCCGGGGCTCACCTCCGCCACCGGCCGGGGCACGGGGTACGTCGCCAGATAGGCAGTGTCGGCCAGGCGGCCGATCAGCTGCACCCGGTCGCCCGCGACCGTGGTCGGGGTCTGTCCCGGCACGGGGCCAAACTCGAAGCGCGGATTGAGCCCCTGGGGATTGATCGTCAGATCCTCGTTGCTGCCCGAGTCGAGGCGGGCCATGAATTCCTTGCCGGCCAGCCGAAGCTCGACGACCGGCGTCTTGTCGGTGTCGTCGAAGGGGATCGCCACGCCGGGAGCGGCGGGGGCGGCCGCGGCGGCCGAGCGCAGAATCACGCGGCTATGCGGATAGTCGAGCGTCAGCCGGGCGGCGTGGAAGAACGGAAAGCCCAAAATGGCGTCGATATGGACGCCCAGATCGGCCGAGAACTGCGTCGTGTCGAACAGCACGGCCGGGATCGAGGAGAAACGCACGCCCGCCAGGTCGATTTCGGACACGGTCACGGCGGGCAGGGTCTTGAACCGGCCATCGTACGAGCGCACCATCAGGAGGGGGGCCGTGTTGCTGTCGGCCAGCGGGACACTGTAGCGCCGGGCGAAATCCGGCGCCACCATGGTGACGGCGGTGCCCGTATCGATCAGGAAGTGGAACGGTCCGCTCCGGTCGCCCTTGGTTTCGACGATCAGAAAATCGTCGATCACCTGCGCCTTCAGCGTCGTCGTCGTCGAGCCGAACTGCGTGCTGCCGGGCGGCGGTGGCGCCCGATGCGTGACGCAGCCGGACAGGAGAAGGAGGCCGGCGGCGACGACGACGGCGCGAACGTTCATTTCTCGGGCTGGGGCAGGCGCAGGGCCAGGGCGAGGCCGCCCAGGGCGACGGCGGCGCCGGCGACAAAAACGCTGCTCTCGTGGAAAAAGGCGGCGGTCACGCCGGCCAGGAGCGGCGTGACCGCGCGGGACAGGGAGCCGAGCGAACGGAAAATGCCGAGGGCGCGGCCCTGCTCGGCCGGGTCGCTGTAGAGGGAGATCAGCCCGCTAATCGAAGGATTGACGAGGCCGGCGCCGACCGCGAGCACGGCCAGGCCGATGTAAAGTATGTAGGTTTCCTCCGCCAAACCCGCGGTGACCAGGCCGATTGCGGTTAGGGTCATCCCAATGGAGAGCACGCGAACCTCGTGATGGCGTTTGAGCAGCTGACGGGCGATGCCGCCCTGCGTGAGGATCGACCACCCGCCGAGAAAAACCAAGAGCGCCGTGTTTTGGTTGACGTTGTAATGAAATCGATCGGCCGCAAAGTAGGTCAGGCAGGTCTCCATGCCGACGAAGGCGACCGAATGCACGAAGGCGACCACGTTGGCCCGGCGGACCTGCGCATTGTCGAGAAGCAGGATGGCGCGAATCGGATTGCGGGTCCGCGTGTCGCGGGGTTCGCCGCCCGGCTTCCGCGTTTCGGTGAAACGCCGGAACACCCAGAGGAGATTGATCAGGCACATCACCAGAGCGACCAGGGCCGGCAGGGAAAATGGATTGGCGCCGAACCAAGCGAGCGTCGGCGAAGTCACCGCCGGATCCCAATGCAGGGCCATCGCGATTCCACCCAGCGCCGGACCGGTGATCAGACCCAGGCCAAAGGCGGCGCCGACCAAGCCCATCGCCCGGGACCGCTCCTGCCGGGTGGTGACATCCGCCACCGCGGCGGTCGCAACCGAAAGGTTGCCGCTGAAGGCGCCTGCCACGACGCGCGACAACAGAAAGAGCCAGAACGAACCGCTGAAAAACCACAGAACGTAGCCCAGCGCCGTGCCGGCCACGGTCACGAGCAGAACCGGCCGGCGACCGTGCCGGTCCGACAACGATCCCCAGATCGGGGAAAAGATGAACTGCAGGATGGAATAGACCGAGGTCAGCACGCCGCCGAACAGCACCGTGGCGAAGACATGATCCTGCCCGAAGACATGCGCCGCCGATTCGCTCTGCGCCAGGAGCCAGCGCAGGATGCCGGACTGGCCGTCGATCTTCAGGTAGTAGTCGACCAGCGTCGGCCCGAGCGGGAAGATGATGGAAAACCCGACCAGATCGATGAAGAGGGTCAGGAATATGACCAGGAGCGACAACGGCCGGGCCGGCCGCTCGGGCGGCGTCAAGGAATTGGCGGGAGCGATCATCAGCAATAGGGCAGCGGGAAGCGGGCCATCAACGCCTGGGCCCGCCCGCTCGCCTGGGCCAGGGCCTCGCCCTCGCCCGGCGTGCCGATCGCGCGCAATACGAGGTCGATGCAGGCGGCGATCTCGTCCATTTCGGGTTCGCGCAGCCCGCGGGTCGTCACCGCCGGCGTGCCCAGGCGGATGCCCGAGGCCTGGAACGGCGAGCGGGTCTCGAACGGCACGGTGTTCTTGTTGCAGGTGATGTGGGCCAGATCGAGGGTCTCCTGCGCCTTCTTGGCGGTCAGTTCGGGCAGATTCGCGCGGAGGTCGACCAGGAACAGATGATTGTCCGTGCCCCCGGACACGACGCGGTAGCCGCGGCTGACCATGGCGGCCGCGAGGGCCCGGGAATTGCGGATGATCTGCTCGCCATAGGCCTTGAACTCGGGCTTCAGGCATTCCCCCAGGCACACGGCCTTGGCCGCGATCACGTGCATCAGGGGTCCGCCCTGGGCGCCCGGGAATACCGCCGAATCGAGCGCCTTGGCGTGCGCCGCCCGGCACAGGATCAATCCGCCGCGGGGCCCGCGCAGGGTCTTGTGCGTCGTGGTCGTGACGAAATCGGCGTGGGGGACCGGCGACGGATGGAGGCCGGCGGCCACCAATCCGGCGATGTGGGCGATGTCCGCGAAGAGGTAGGCGCCGCACTCGCGCGCGATCTGGCCCATGCGTTCGAAATCGATCACCCGCGAATAGGCGCTCGCGCCGACCGTGATCATCTTGGGCCGCTCCCGGGCGGCCACCGCGGCCAGTTCGTCGTAGTCGATCAGGTTGTCATCGGGGCGCACGCCGTAGGCGACGACTTGGTAGAGTTTGCCGGAGAAGTTGGCCGGATTGCCGTGGGTGAGATGGCCGCCGTGGCTCAGATTCATCGCGAGGATCTTGTCGCCCGGCTGCAGCACCGAGGTGTATACGGCAAAATTGGCCTGCGAACCGGAATGGGGCTGCACGTTGGCGTGCTCGGCCCCGAACAGCTGCTTGGCCCGGTCGATCGCCAGTTGCTCGATCCGATCGACGAACTCGCAGCCGCCGTACCAGCGCCGGCCCGGATAGCCCTCCGCATACTTGTTCGTCAGCACGCTGCCCTGGGCCGCCAACACGGCCGGGTAGGTGAAGTTTTCCGAGGCGATCAGCTCGATGTGGTTCTGCTGGCGGCCGAGTTCGGCCGTGATCGCGGCGTGGACCGCGGGGTCCATTTGGCTAAGCGGAGCGGCATTCAACATAAGAGATCGAGCGAATCGCCCCCGCTCCGGGCGGCAACCTCAAAACCGGTCACCGGGCGGCAATCCGCTTGCGCAGATACTCGACCAGGGCGGGCACCGCCTCGACCATTTCGTCGCGGGCGACCTCGTAGACCGCCAGCGGCCCGCCGTACGGGTCGGGGATTTCCTTCTCGTCGGTGTCGAGGAATTCCCGAAACAGATGGAGTTCGGCCGGCGGCGGTTGGGCCGTCGCCTGGATGATGCTCCGATGGGTCTCGGTCATGCAAAACACCGCCAGGGCCCCGTCGAGCAGCCGCTGGGTGAGCGGTCGGCTGACATGGCCGGAAATATCGATGCCCACGCGCTTCATGGTCGTGACCGAGTGATCGGTGGCGGCCGAGCCCAGGCGGCCGGACACTCCGGCGGAGATCACCTCGACCGAGCGCAACGGCTCGGGCTGGGCCGCCAGCGCATGCCGGAGCAGGCCCGCGGCCATCGGGCTGCGGCAGATATTGGCGGTGCAGACGACCAGGACGTACGGGGCGGACATGGGCGGCTCAGATTCTCTTCAGGGCCTGGAGGGCCCGATGCAGTTCCACCGCCCGCTGCAGCGCCAGGTCGGTGAGCGGCGGCTTCCATTTCGGAGCCTTGTCGTCGGACGCGTCGTCGTCCTGCATCTGCGCATCGGTCAGGTGCTCGCGAGCCAGCCGGGCCTCGTCGTTGCGGGCCTTCGGCGGATTGCCATCGATCAGCCGATCGGCGGGCGTGCCCCGCTCGAGGGCGTCGTAGGCCCGCCGTTCCCGGTCGGGATCGGCGGCGACGGCGACGTCTACCGAAAAGCCGGCGGTGTCCGGACCCAGGATCACCACGCCTGGGACCGCTGCGGCGGAGGCCAGGGGCGAGAGCAGGGCCGGTCCGGTCTGGCGGTTGACTAGCAGCAGGATGGGGCGGCGCAGAGCCGCATGAGCCTTGAGCCAGCGGGCGAGGCCGGCTCCGTCGGCCGCGCCGCCCCGGACATAGCGCAGATCGAGGACGAGCGGATGGGCGCTGACAAAGGCATCGTCGGGAAGATCGGCGGGCAAGCGATGCACCCGCGCGTACCTTAGCCCGGCGCCCAAATCCAGGCGCGGCGGCGCCGCGGCGAGCATCAAGGTGGCGCCGGCCAATACGAGAAAAACGGTCCCGAATCGAATCACGTCCCGATGGATAGTCCTTCCGGGCATTATGGCAACCCGCCGGCGTCGAGATGGGCGATTTGGCGGGCCCCGATATCCTTTCGGTAGTACTTGCCTGGCCAGGTGATACGCTCGCAGGCGGCATAGGCGCGCTCGCGGGCCTCCCGGAGCGTCGGTGCGGTCGCCACGACGCCCAATACCCGTCCGCCCTGGCTGACCAGCCGGCCTTGCCCGTCCCGGGCCGTTCCCGCATGGATCACGTGGGCATCCGCTGGCAGCGCGGCGCCTTCCGGCAGGCCGATTGGCTCGCCCTTGGCGTAGGGGCCGGGATATCCCCGGGCCGCGACGACGACGCACAGCGCCGCGCGCGGACTGACCCGGAGCCGGAATCCGGCGAGCCGGCCCTGGGCCGCGGCCCACAGCAATTCGAGCAGGTCGGTTTCGAGCCGGGGCAGCACCGCTTGGGTCTCCGGATCGCCAAAGCGCGTGTTGAATTCAAGGACGCGCGGCCCGTCGGGCGGCAGCATGAGGCCGATGAAGAGCGTTCCGCGAAAATCGATGCCCTCGGCGGCGATGGCGTCCACCGAGGGGCGCACGATTTCCCGCTCGATGCGCGCGAGCAATTCCGGGGTGACCACGGCCGCGGGCGAGCAGGCGCCCATGCCGCCCGTGTTGGCCCCGGTGTCCCCGTCGCCGACCCGCTTGTGGTCCTGGGCGGGCGGCAGAATCACGTAGTCGCGGCCCGAAACCACGACCAGGACCGACGTCTCCTCGCCCTGCAGGCATTCCTCGATCAGGAGCCGCGGCCGGCTCGCGTCGGCCGCGCGCAGGGCGAAGAGTTCGCGCACCGCCTGCTCGGCCTCGGCCCGGTCCGCGGCCACGACCACACCTTTGCCCGCGGCGAGCCCGTCGGCCTTGATGACGATCGGAACCGGCTGGTCGCGCAGCCAGGCGAGGGCGCTGTCCGGCTCCTCGAAAATCGCGGCCGCCGCGGTGGGAATCCGGTACTTCAGCAGAATCTCTTTCGTGTAAATCTTCGAGGCCTCGAGCCGGGCCCCGTCCGCCTTCGGCCCATAGGCCGCAATCCCGGCGGCCGCCAACCGGTCGACGAGCCCCAGGGCGAGCGGCACTTCCGGACCGACCACCACAAAATCCACCCGCTCGCGCTGGGCGAGCGCCACCAAGCCGGGCAAATCGTCGGCCGCGACCGGAAAGCACGGGATGTCTCCGGCGATGCCGGCATTGCCCGGCGCGCCCAGGACCCGGGGCCGGCTCGGGGAAGCGACGAGCGCCCGCACCAGGGCGTGCTCGCGCCCGCCCGCGCCGACCACCAGGATGGAGCGGGGGAGCGGCTTCACAGGACGCGCAGCGTCTTGCGGTAGAACGCCAGCACCTCGTTCGGATCGTCGGTGAACAGGATGTAGTCGGCGATCCAGGCCGGCGCCCGCTTGGTCCGGATCATTTCGCGGATCTGCCGGCGCAGATCGGAGAAGAACTTGGCGTTGAAGAAGACAAACGGGATCCGCGGGCGGATGCCGAGCTTGAGGTTGCACATTTCGATGCCGATCTCTTCGAGCGTGCCCACGCCGCCCACATTGAAAATGCAGAAATCGGCGACCTCGAACCATTTTTGGCGGAAGTGGCGCGACGAGTCCTGGAAGGTGTTGAAGAAATCGACGCCGAGTTCGGGCGGCTGGGCCTCGAGTTCGAGGAAGCAGGCGCCGGTTAGCGCGCCCTTGCTGCGCGCCTGGTCGGTGGCCAGCCGCATGACCCCGCCGCCGCCGCCGGTCAGGATGCCGACGTTCGAGCCGATGAAACTGGCCAGCTTGTCGACGAGCCCCGAAATCCGGTCGGTATCGGCCTGCTCGAGCCCCAGGGCCGAACCGTAGAACGCGAGGACGGTCGCCTCCTCGAACTTGCGGCTCATCTCCTCGCGCACGAAGAAGCCGTGGTCCTTCTTGTACATGTGCAGGTAGATGTCCTTGGTCACCTCGTCGTACCAGTACGATTGGATGCCGAGCGCGCTCAGCATGTCCAGGCGGGCGTGGGCGTTGCTCGACAGGAAATAGCCGTGGGTGCGGGAGGCGTGCCGGAAGACGATGCGCTTGAGGTGCAGATCGGCCAGCCGCGTCACCAGTTCGATGCCTTCGAGCAGGTCGGGGAAGTAGTCGATGATCAGCGTGTCGACCTCCTCGACCGCCGCATCCAATGCCTGCACCATCGTGCGGTAGCCGCAGGGGCCGGCCTCCGGGTCGACCAACTTGCGCCAGTCCTCGTTGGCGCGGATCAGGGCGCAGCGGTTTTCCATGGTGGCGCTCTGGCCCCGCACGGACACGCGCGTCTTCGGGCGGGCCTCGCCCGCGTCGTGCGCCGGCGTGCTGTCCAGGCACTTGAACAGTTCGGCGCTGGTGGCGAGCATGCGCTGGCGCTTGCGGGCCAGGGTCTTGACTTCCGGATCGGTGAAGGCGGGGGCGCGAAACACCTCGACCGAAACCATCGGATTGACGACCGGCTGATCGCCCGGGTTGTAGATCTCCAGCATCACGTTCGTGCCGAAGGTGCGGACCGGATCGAGCAGGACGGCGCTCGTGTGGATGCCGAAATTGCCCTCGCCCTGGTTGAGCACGACGTAGTGCTCTTTCAGGTACATGGAGCAGCTGGTGAGCAGTCCGGAGCGCGGCGGAATGACCAGGGGCGAGGCCTCGTGGCGGACCTGCACCTTGTCGAGGAAGCCGCGGCCGGCGTCCCCGCTGACGATGCGCTCGAAATTGAGCCGCTGGAGCTTGGGCGAGAGCGTGTAGCGGACCTCGTGCGGGGTCAGGTAGACCGAGCCCCGCCGGTCGATGCTGATCGAGTCGGGCAGTTTGATGCGGTTTTCCTGGAGCGCGGCCCAGATGTCCTCGGCGCTCAGCTTGGTCGCGGCCGGCGCGCGAAAGAGCCGGCCGATCGGCACGCCCGGCCGCAGGAGCTTCTTCCAGTACGCCGCGTTGGGAAAGCTCGGGTCGAAGAGGAACACGTCGACGTCCATCACCAGGCGGTGGCCATCGACCGCGGGCGGGCTCAAGACCGTCATTTCGATGCCGATGCGGGCGAGGGAACTGCGTTCCGTGAACTTGAGTTCCGCCAGATGGGCCTTCATGGTGTCGAACTCCCCCGGATGCCGGGCCCAGAAGGCCAGCGTGAGCGTCATGGTTCGATCATCGCGCGGGCGGATGCCGAGGATTTGGCCGTCCTGACTGGTCCAGAATTGGTCGGGGTTCATGCGGACGTTGACAAACCGCCGATGATGGAGCCGGGCCCGGCCGGGTTTCAAGTTGCATTTCCCGGCGCGAGGCGGCACAAAAAATCCTTTCCCGCATGAGAACCCTCCGACCCCTCTGCCTGGGCGTATTGTCGATCGCGCTCGGGGCCGCCGCCTCCGCCCAAGACATCAAGCTGCCGGGCGCCACGCCCGAGACCAAACCGGGGACCGAGCAGACCCTGGTGGCCCCGCCGCCGAATCCCCCCAGCGACGCCCAGCTGACCGAATTGCACGGCTGGATCCTGGCCAAGGAACAGGGCCTGCCCGATTTCGACCTCACGCCGGCCGAGATCGACGGACTGATCAAGGGTTTCAGCGACGCCCTGCATCACAAGGAAGCGCCGGTCGACCTGCAGAAGGGCTATCCGCTCCAGGAGGCCCTGCTCCGCGGGATCGAGGAGAAATACCTGGCCGGCCTCAAGACGAAGAACGTGCAGGCCAACCTCGATTTTTTTGCCCGGCTCAAGGACAGCCGCCCCAACCTGCAGACGACTCCGAGCGGCCTGCGCTACGAGATCATCGCCGCCGGCACGGGCGATTATCCCAAGGCCACCGACACCGTGCGGGTGGACTACGAGGGCCGCCTCTTGGACGGCACGGTGTTCGACAGTTCGATCCAGCGGGGCCAGCCGGCCGAATTTCCGCTCAACGGCGTGATCCCCGGCTGGACCGAGGGCATCCAAAAGATCAACAAGGGCGGCAGCATCCGTCTCTATATTCCTCCGGAACTCGGCTACGGCGAAAGCGGCCGGCCCGGCATCCCCCCGAATGCCGCCCTGATTTTTGACGTGAAGCTGCTCGATATCAAGTCGGCCCCCGCGGAAGCGCACCCGTAACGCTCGGAGGCTGTGAACGCCGCCGACGTCAACCTGTACCTGGTCGGCTTCATGGGCACGGGCAAGACGACGGTCGGACGGGCCGTCGCCCAGCGCTTGGGTTTTGCCTGCGTCGACAGCGACCACGAAATCGAGCGGTTGCAGCGCCGGTCCATCCCGGAAATCTTCGCCGCCGACGGCGAACCGGCCTTCCGCGCCCTGGAGCGGGACTTTGTCCGCGCGGGCCATCCGCCCGCGCGCACCGTGATCGCCTGCGGCGGCGGCCTGGTCATCCAACCGGGCATGGTCGAGGACTTGCGCGCGCGCGGCGTCGTCGTCTGTCTGCACGCCTCGCTCGCCACCATCCTCGAGCGGGCCGCCCGGCAGAACAACCGGCCGCTCCTGCACGTCGCCGATCCGGCCGAGCGGATTCGCACCCTGTTCGCGGAGCGCGAACCGATCTACCGGCGGGCCGGGACGCTCGTCCTCACCGACGCGCGGCCCTTGCGCGAGGTCGTGGCCCATGTGATGCGCATTTGGACCCGCGAGGCGCCCGAGTTCGCGCGGGCGCACCCGGGTCATGCCTGAACCGGCGGAGCGCCTGCGCGCGGGCTTGGCGGCCATCGGCTTCGACGAGGTCCGCTGGGTGGGCTTGGCCGATCCGCCCGGCGCGGGCCTGCGCGATTGGCTCGCCCAGGGCCGCCACGCCGACCTCGCGTGGCTCGAGCGCACGGCGGCCAAGCGGTTGGACCCCTCACTCGTCCTGCCTGGGGCCCGCTCGGCCCTGGTCCTGGGCGTGACCACCTGGACGGACGCGGCGGCCGCCCGGCCGGGCGCGCCGGTCTGGGCGCGGTACGCCCAGTTTTCGGATTATCACGACACGATCAAGGCCGGGCTCGTCCGGGCCGGGCGGCTCCTGGAGGAGCTCTACGGCCTCGGGCCGGACGACTACCGCTACTACGTCGACACCGGTCCGGTCCTCGAACGCGGCTGGGCCGCCCGCGCCGGTCTGGGCTTTATCGGCAAGAACGCTATGCTGATCTCGCGCCGCCACGGCAACTGGCTCCTCCTCGCGCTGATCCTCGTCCGCCGGGATCCGCCGGCCGGACCGCCGCCGCCCGCCGCTGCGGATTTCGGCCGGTGCGGGCGGTGTACCCGCTGCTTGGATGCGTGCCCGACCGCGGCCTTTCCCCGCCCCGGGGTGGTCGACGCCCGCCGCTGCATCTCCTATCAGACCATCGAAAACCGCGGGATCATCCCACGCGCCCTGCGGGCTGGCATTGGCGCCCGGATATTTGGCTGCGACGTCTGCCAGGACGTCTGCCCCTGGAATCGCTTCGCCCGGGCGGGTCGCCAGCTCCTGCTCGCCGCCCGTCCGGACCTCGCCGACGGATCCTGGCGCGAGCTCTTGCGTCTGACGCCGGCCGGCTTCGCCGCGCGCTTCCGCCGGACCGCGGTCAAGCGCCTCAAGCTGGCGGGGCTCCTGCGCAACGCCTGCGTCGGCGCCGGCAATTCGGGCGACCGCTCGCTCCTGCCCGAACTCCAGGCCCTCGCGGGCCACGGCGATCCCATCGTGCGGGCCCATGCGGTCTGGGCGGTGCGCCGCCTGGCCGGCCCGGCTGAGGCGCCCGCGTGGCTAGAGCACGCCCGGGCGCGGGAAACCGACCCGCGGGTGTTGGACGAATACGCCGGCTGAACCGCCCGGGCGCTAGTCCGCGCCCCGGCGCTCCACGAAAGCCTGGTCGAGGAGCGCCGCGGCCCAGGCGGGCGGTCGCACCGGCCGGTCTTCCCGGTCGATGAACGCGTGCACGGTCTCGCCGGTGGCGAGCAATTCGGCGCCTCGGCGCACCTCGTATTCGAGGGGGATGCGCAGGAGCGGCTTGTCGCGCAGCACCGTGACGATCGTCAGGGTGTCGTCGTACCGGGCGGGCCGCAGATACTTGAGGGCGGCCTGGAGGACGGGCAGCCGGTAGCCCTCCTCCTCGAGCCTCCGATAGGCGATGCCCAGCTCCTTGAACAGCTGCGTCCGGCCGATTTCGAACCAGGGCAAATAGTTCGCGTGATAGACAAAGCCCATCATGTCGGTTTCCGCATAGCGGACCGTCACCTCGGTCGACGAACGGATCATGCCGCGGTGCGGGCGGGGCGAAACAGCTTTTCGGCCGAGGCCTTCCAGCACGTGCGGCGCGCCCAGGCCCGGCCCGCCTCCCCGAACTGCCGGCGCAATTGCGGGTCGTGGATGAGCATTTCGAAAGCGGCGGCCAGCTGCGCCGGTCGGTCGGGCGGGACCAGGATGCCGGTCTGTCCGTCGACGACCGCCTCGGACACGCCCCCGACGTTGTGGGCCACGATCGGCAGGCCGTGGGCGGCGGCCTCGAGATAGACCAGGCCGAAACCCTCGATGCTGTGGCCGTGCCGCACGCTGGTCATCGCAAAAATCGATGCGCTGTCGTAGACCCGGGCCAGTTCGTTGTCGGGCAGGTTGCCGAGGAATCGAACCGGCAGATCCGGGTAGCGGTCGGCCACGGCGCGCAGGTCCGCCTCATAGGCACCCTTGCTTTGGCCGCTCACCACCCAGTATTCCAATCGCGAACGGACGGCGGCAGGCAGCGACTGGAGCGCCAGCAGCGTGACCAGCTGGCCTTTGCGCGGATGCAAGCGGCCCACCGTCAAGACGATGATCTTGTCTTTGGCCTGTTGTTCGCGGGGGGGCACGACCAGGAAATCCGATCGAACCGCGCCGGGCGTCAAGAAGGCTTTCTCGCGGGCCTCGGGGAAGTGCTGCAACAAGAGATCCTGCGTGTACACGCTGAGTGTACTGATCCGGTCGGCCCGGCGGATCAAATGCCGGCCCAGCCAGCGCCGGAACGGATTGCGCGAAAACCGGATGATCTCCGAACCGTGGAAGGTGAGCACGAGACGGTGCGGCCGGAACGCCTTGAAAAATTGCAGGAGCATCATGCTCAGCATGGGCCCGGGCTCCGGCAGGTAAACGGTCGCATAGCGGAGCCGGCGACGGTTCGTCACCAGTTGCCGGGCCAGTTGAAGCTGGCAGCGCAGCCCGTGGGTACCCTTGAGCGAAAGGCGCCGGAGCCGGAAAGGCCAATCCTTCTCGATGTGCGGCGGGGCCGACTGGGCCCAAACCTCGACGTCATAACCCAGGCTCGCGCCCGCCTTGGCGATTTCCTCGGTAAACGTCGCGATCCCGCCTCGCGTCGGATAGAACTCGTGGGTGATCAGATAGACCGGACTCGCGGCGGAAGATGCGGATAAGCTCATCAAGACAAACGGACGACCCAGCATGCCAGGCCGTGGGCGCGGGGCAAGCCCCTCGTGATTGGAGCCGAACCGAAGGCCCGTCCTGGGAACATCTTGAATGGTTTATGGACTGTAAGGCTGCACTTGGACCGAATCCTGCACGGACCGGGTTCCGAGAATGGGGTTTACTTTTTACTGCCTTGTAACCTACAAAGGTCTATTCAAATGCCTGACGCCGACCAAAATAGTTCTGGCACGAACAAGCCCTTTGTCGCTTTGGCGCGGGTGTTCGCTCCCGAGGATGAGGCCGCCCTGCGGGAGTCTCTAAAGCGTTGTTCGCCGTCAACTTTCGAGGCGGCCGTTCAATTCCGCAAGACCGGCAATCCGGAACACGTCCCGGCGGTGGTCATCGGAGTCATCGAGCGCTTTGTCGAACCGGACCTGCGGGTCAAATTGAAGGACGCCGACGACGATCTTCGCCTGATCGAGGACCTCGGGGTCGATTCGCTGACGATGATGGAGATCGTCATCCTGGTCGAGGACGTCCTGCAGATGACCATCAACAACGACGAACTGCGCGTTCTGCGCACCGTTGGCGATGTCAAGACATTCATCGACTGTAAGATACGTGGGTTGCCCTTGCCGAAGCCGACCAAGTTTTTGCCGATTGAACAAATCGGCGCGGTGATGCCGATCATCCCGCCCTTCCTCTTCTTGAACGAGGCGTCGGTCAGTTCGACGGGCGCCAACGGCAAGTACAAGATCACCGGCGAGGAATTCTTCCTCCAGGGTCACTTCAAGGACAACCCGATCATGCCCGCATCGATCATGATCGAGGCGCTCGGGCAGCTGGCCGTGCTTTTCCTTCTCGAGGGAGCGCCGCTCGAACCGGGCAAGGTGGTCGCGCCCAACACGATATTCTTTACCGGGTGCGAGGGTGTCCGGGCGCACCGGATCTGCCGGCCGGGCGAAATTCTGACTCTGTCGATCAAGCTCAAGCGCGCGAAGATGCCGCTGGCCACGTTCGAGGGCTCGATCCGGGTCGGTCAGGAGAAAGCCGTGATCGTCGAGGAATTTACGCTAACGTTTGGGTTGATGGAGGCGGCGGTCATGCCGTTCACCGGGTCGGCTCCCGTCGCCGGGGCGGCGCCGGGCGGCGCGCCCGCGGAGGAGGGCCCCCTGCGGGCCGCCATCAACGCTTGAGGCCCCCGTCGGCGGTGGCCGAGGCGCGGGGCGATTGTCGTAAGCCGTTCGTGTGCGGAAAAGCTGGCCGTGGCGCATTCGCCGGCTAGGTTGGTCCGCTTCCGGTCCGCATGCCCCGAGTATTCATCACCGGCCTAGGCTTCATCACCTGCATCGGCAACGATGCCGCAACCGTTGGCCGCAACCTGCGCGAACAACGTCACGGCTTCGAGTTGTACCCGCCCTTTCAGCGTCCCGACGTGCCCTGCAAGGTCGCCGGACCGGTCAAAGGCTTCACGATCGACTCGACCGACCAGGAAGACTGGACTTGGCCGTCGTCCTATAAGATCAAGCGGGAACAGCTGCGATCGATGGCGCCCAACGGGCTTTATGCGCACTGCGCGATGCTTCAAGCGATCGCCGACGCCCGCCTGGCCGAGGCCGACATTTCCAATCCGTCGACCGGCTTGTATGCCGCCTCCGGCGGGTCGATGTACCTGCTTCACTATCTGCATGAACGCCAAGTCAAGTTCGGCGTCATGCGTTGTCCGCCCTTGGGCATCGTCGCCTCGATCGTCGGCACCCTCAATTTTAACCTGGTCGCCGCCTTTCGGATCCAGGGTGCCTCCGGCGGATTCTCGTCGGCCTGCGCTTCCTCGAGCCACGCCCTGGGTTTCGCCTTCGACGAGATCACCCTGGGCCGCCAGGACCGGATGTTCGTCGTCGGCGCCGAGGACGGCAATAGCGACGCCATCATGCCCTTTGCCGGCATGCGCACCCTGTCGCTGCAGACCGATCCGAACCTGGCCTCGCGTCCCTTCGATGCCGCCCGCGACGGCTTTGTCGGAACCGGCGGGGCCACGGTGGCCGTCTTGGAGAGTGAAGCCGAAGTGGCCCGACGCGGCGTAAGCCCCTATGCCGAAATTCTCGGTTGGGGCCAGGCCTCGGACGGCTACAACGTGGCCATATCCCATCCCGACGGCACGGGGCTGCGCATGGCGATGCAGAATGCGCTCCGCCAAAGCCAGATCGAACCGGCGCAGATCGATTACGTCAATGCCCACGCCACCTCGACCCTGATCGGCGACATTTCGGAGGCCCGGGCCCTGCGCGCCGTGTTTGGCGCCGGTGCGCCCGGCCCGGAAGTCAGCAGCACCAAGGCGCTGACCGGTCACGGCTTGTCGCTGTCGGGCGTCATGGAAACCGGCTTTTGCGCCCTGGCGATGCGGGAGGGCTTCACCCCGGGTTCGGCGCACATCGCGCAGATCGATCCGGAATGCGCGGGGATAAACATCTTGCGCGCAACCAAACCGGTCGGGCCCACGATCGCCTTGAAGAACAGCAGCGGGTTCGGCGGCGCCAATGTCGCCATCGTTCTGCGGCGCACCTGAACCGTGGCCCGCCTCGGCGACCAATATCCCACCGCCTTCGTCACCGGCGGGTCCGCCGGTTTGGGCCGGGCGTTCGTCGAAATGCTCGCGGCCGAAGGCGTGGCGGTATGGGCGACCGCCCGCGATCCGGCGCGGCTGGCCGATCTGGCGGCCGCGCATGCGCGCGTCACGCCCGTGGCGCTCGATCTCGCCCAGCCGGCGGCGGCCGTGGCCGCCTTCCACCGCGCGGCCAGGGAGAGCGGCCAGGGCATCACTCTGCTCGTCAACAATGCCGGTTACGGCGTCTTCGGGGAATTCGCGGCAGGTTCCGCCGACCTTTGGGCGGGCCAGGTCGACGCGCTCCTCGGCACGAGCCTGCGCCTGGCCCACGCCGCCTGGACGGCCTGGCCGGCCGACCGGCGGAGCGCCCTGGTCAACGTCTCTTCGCTCGCGGCCGAATTCCCCCTCCCGTTCATGGCCGGCTACAACGTGGCCAAGGCCGGGCTTTCCGCCCTCAGCGAGAGTCTGATGGCCGAAGCCCGGGGCACCCCGCGGATCGTGATCGATTTTCGGCCCGGCGACTACCGGACCGATTTCAATCGCGTCACGCGGCGGACCGGCGCCGCCGCCCGCACCGCCGCCGCCTGGGCCGTCCTCGAGCGCCACCTGGATGCCTCGCCGGCGCCGGCCCGAGCCGCGCATGACCTCCGGCGCGCCCTGGTCCGGGGCCGTTCCGGCCCGGTCCGCAGCGGCACATTCTTCCAGGCCCGCCTGGCGCCCGTCGCCGCCCGCTTTGTCCCGGAGGCCTGGCTCCGGGGCATTTCCGCCCGTTACTTCGGTCTGCGCTGAGCCGCACCCCCTTCATCGTGTCCAAAATCCGCATCCTTGTTCTCACGTCGTCGACCGGCGGCGGCCACGACGCCCGCGCCGAGGCCATCGCCGAGTGGTGCTTCCAATTGTATCGCCACGCCGTCGACGTGCAGATCGAGCAGATGCTGGAGGATTCCTCCGCGTTCAACCGGTCCGGCGTCAATTTCTACAACGGCATCCAGAAAAAGGCGCCCTGGGTGCACAAGGCGTTCTACGCCTTTGTCGAGATGCTGAGCTACCTCAACAGCCGCTCGGTCACCTTCGGCCGCTCCTACTACGTCAAGATCCTCAAGGAATACCGGCCCCACCTGATCGTCAGCGTGCACGATTGCCTGAACCGGGGCTACTTTCAGCTCGCCCGCCGGATCCTCGGGGCCGACGCCGTGAAATGCGTAACCTACTGCGGCGAATTCGCCGGCGGCTGGGGCTATTCGCGCAATTGGATCGAGCCGACGGTCGACCGCTACTACTCCCGCACCCCGACCGCGGCCGACTATGCCATCAAAAAGGGCATCCCGCCCGAACGCTCCCGGGTGCGCGGTTCGCTCATGCTCCCCCGGGCCTATTTGGAAGTGGTTTCCCCCGGCCTGCGGGCGGCCTTCCGCCGGCGCCGGCTCGGCCTCGAGTCCGACCGTTTCACCGTTTTTCTGGCCACCGGCGGCAACGGGGCGAACAACCACTTCGCCCTTCTGCCCGAACTCCTGCGCCACGCCGACCACTGCCAGGCCATCCTGGTCTGCGGCCGCAACAAGGAGACCTACAACGAACTCATCCACTGGCGGGCCAACCATCCCGAGTTTTGCTGCCACATCGAAGGCTACTCGGAAATTGTGCACCTGCTGATGCAGGTGAGCGACGCGATCGTCACCCGCGGCGGCACGACCACCTGCACCAAGGCCCTCCACTTTCGCTGCCCGATCATCTTCAACGCCTCGGGCGGGATCATGCCCCAGGAGGAATTGACCTGGAAATTCTTCCGCAACGGCGCCCAGTCGCCCAAGATCGAGCGCGCCGCCGACTTTGGCGCGCTGCTCGACGCCTGGTTTGCCGATCCGGCCGAATACGCCTCCGTGCTGCAGCGCTTCCTCAAACTGCGCTACGAGGAGGATCCGACCGTCCTCATCGACGAACTGGTGAGCCTGGCCAATAGCGTGGCCCACGTTCCCCTGACGCGCTACGCCTTCCCGCCCAACGAGGACGGCTCGCTCGAGGAGCAATTTTTCGCAATCTGAGCGTTTCGCCGGGTCGGGCTTTTCCTCCCGATCCCGAGTAGGGTTACAGCCCATCGCGCCGCCGCCGTGCAGCGTGTACTCTACCGGTTCCCAACGATGGCGAATCCTTCGCCACCTTTGGATATCAAAATCATGCACACTCTATTCACGCCGGAGCTCGCCAACATTTACTACATCGGCGGCGGCTCGCTGGGCCTCGTCATTCTGATCGTCGTGGTGGTCCTCCTCCTGCGCTGATCGCCCCGTCTCGGCGCAGCGGCCGCCCGGGGCCCTCGTCCGAGAGTATACTTCTCTGAAGCCGCGGTCCTCAGGTGCTCGGCTGAAGGGCGGTGGCGAGCTTTTCGGCGATTCCGCTCAATGGAAAATTGAGCGGCGCGATGTCGTAGATCAGGCGCCGGACCAACGCCGGAGTGTACGCCTGCTTGGCCGGCAGGCTCAATAGCGGAAGTCCGCACTCCGCAAAGAGCGCGCGGATCCGCCCGTCGCGGGTCACCCTTTCCGGACGTTGGTCGGAAAAGTCATCGAAGTTGATCCCGAGCACCGGTCGGCCGTCCTCGATGCGGACCAGCAGGAAATCCACCTGGGCCCGCGCGATCGCTCCGTCGTCGCCCTCCCAGCCCAGCGCCGGGTTCGGCCGCCGAATCCGGAACAAGCTCGCGAGGTGCACCTTCGCCAGGACTCGCATCCCGGGCAGCCCCAGACCGACCAGGATGTCCAGAAACGATTGCTCCGCCGGGC
>CAZWMF010000010.1:0-17972 GCA_964634535.1 uncultured Opitutaceae bacterium
CGCCTGATGCGGATCGCTCGGCGTGTCGGTGAGGTAAAGGATGCCCTGCGTGCCGAACGGCATCGGCGGATGCACGCTCACGTCCCAATGCAGGTCGGGGCCGGGAAACTTCCAGCCCGGCCGCTCCGGCGGGTTGAAGCCGACCCGGTCGGTCGTCACCCAGAGGTCCGCCGTGCCCCAAAGCTGGGCAAAGGCCTTGTGGATGCGGACCGAGCGCCGGTTCGCCGCCAGGGCGGCATGCTGGAAGAGCTGAACCATGATGCCGTAGGTGCTCTCCGAATACCAGTCGTCCGGCGCGTCCGGCCGCAGGCCCAGGTGGTCCCAGATGGCCTGCGCGGTCGCCGCGCAGGCGTCGGCCGGCACGGCGTCGGGCAAAATGACGTAGCCGTGCTCCTCCCAGAAGGCGAGGTCGGCGGCCGAAAGGACGGGCGCGGCCGCATCGATCGCCGCCAACCGTCGCCGGGTCTCCGGCGGGATTTCCCCTCCGGTGATGGCGGCATTGATTCGGGCCACCTGCGCCGGCTCGGGCGGTCCCGCCGTGTCCACGATCCAGCGCTCAAACGCCTCGAACGAAGGTCCGGTCCGATAAAGAAATTGCAGCGTCGGCTCGAGGCCCAACCCCAAGGCGTGGATCACCAATGAATCGCGGTGCCCCTCGGCCGGAGCGTCGGCGACCCGACCCTGGCGCGCTGCCAAATGGCGGGACCATAAACGTTTGAGGTGGACGACGCCGAGCACGCCGGTTTCGGTGTCTTCGGCCAGGGCGATGGCGGGGGTGGGCATGATGCGGGGGGAATCTATCCGAAAGAAAACGCCGACCGAACCGCATAGCTCAAGGGGAAATCGCGTCGCCCAGGTCGGCGGCGGGGCTTCGGCGACTGCCAGTATGAATTTGCTTTACGTGGGATGCCAGTCTACCTAATGGCCTGTCCCCACAATGCAACGTCGCGATTTTGTCCGCAATCTTGCCGTTGGCGCAGTCGCCGTCGCGGCTATCCCGTCGGTCCGCTGGCTCAACCCAATGCGCGCCGCCACCGCCGAATCGAACGCGTGGTCGGGCCCGGCGTTCAGCCAATGCCGCGGCAGTTCCTTCAGCGTTTGCGGGGCCGATGGGGCCCAGACCGTTACTTTGGACGAGGTCATCCACCGCCGCTCCCAAGGCATGGAGACGGCCTCGCTGCGCTTCAAGGGGGATTCCCGCCGCCAGTTGGCCCAAGGTTGCTACGAGTTTAGCCATCCCCAATTGGGCCGGATGCCGATCCTGATCGTGCCCGGCTCGGCGTCCGGCGAGACGTGCTTCTACCGGGCGATTTTCAACCGCTTCGGTTGAATCCCCCGGACGATCCCAAGGCGGCATTCGAGGTCTTCCGCTCCCAGGCGAGCGCGGACGCCGCGATTCTGGAACAACTCGGCAGCTTCCAGGATATCGAGGCGATGGCCGCCCGCGCGGTCGAAATCGGCCGGACCCGCGGTTTGATCTTCACGCGCCGGCACGTCCGCGACGCCTGGATGGTCGCCAGCCGGTCCTGGCGCGAACGGCTCCGGCCATGAACGGCCCGGATTGGCGGGATTGGATGCCGATCGGCGTCTATTCGCAATCGGCGGGATTGCGGGTCGACTGGTGCAATTTCCAGGGGATCCGCTTCACCGACTCGTTTTTTCAGCAAACGGTCAGCCATGCGCTCAGCCATCCCGCGCGGATGTTATTCCGGCGCGATAGCCCGATCGGATTCCTCGAGACTCTGGTCGGGTCCTGCCCGGGGATTCCGCCCACGGGGTTCATTTTTCACGTATCGCGGTGCGGTTCGACTCTGGTCTCGCAAATGCTCGCGGCGGTGCCGGCCAACATCGTCCTGTCCGAACCCCCGCCTTTCGACCAGGTGCTCAGCCTGCCTCCGGTGGAAGCGGCGCGAGGGATCGATCCGCGCACCGCCTGGCTGCGGGGTTTGTTGAGCGCCTGGGGCCGGCCGCGGCAGGGCGAGACGCGCTTCTTCGTCAAATTTGACAGTTGGCACATCCTCGAACTGCCCCTGATCCGCCAGGCATTTCCGGATGTGCCCTGGATTTTTCTTTATCGCGATCCGGTGGAAGTCCTGGTCTCCCATCGCCGCGTCCCCGGCGCCCAGATGGTTCCCGGTGTCGTGGATCCGCGACGCCTGGGTCTGGATCCGGCCAGCATCGACCCGGCCAAACTTGGCGAGTACACGGCCCGGGTCCTGGCAAGATTCTATGCCGCCGCCTTGGATTTTGCCGGTCTGGGGCGGGGCCTCCTGGTGAACTACCGGGACCTGCCGGCCGCCGTTCCCGACGAGATCGCCCGCCATTTCGGCCTGGACCTGGGGGCCGATGAGCAGGCCCAAATGGCCGCAGCCGGCCAATTCAATGCAAAGAACCCGGGATTGGCCTATCAGCCCGATTCCAGCGGCAAGCAGGCCGAGGCCACCGAGGAAATCCGCCAGCGGGCCGACCTCTGGCTGGGCGACCTCTACCGGCGACTCGAGTCGGCGCGCCCGCGCCCGGCGTCGATTTGATCGGCGGCCACGTACCGGTTGTGTGCTAATACGCAGGCCTAGCCTGAGTTAGCCCGCATCCATCACGAGACCGGCGGGCTGGGCTGGCGGGCGGCACGCTCCGCCTCGGCCACGAGGAGGTCTCTCAGCCAGTCGTTGACGACACAATCGATGACCAGATGGATGCGATCGGTGGTCCCCCGATTGGCCACGCTGTGGGGCTCCGTGAAATCGTGGTACCAGCACTCCCCTTCGGCCATCACCACCCGCTGCCCGGCAAACCGAAAATCGAGGTCGGGGTTGGTGCGCACCGGAATGTGCAACCGCACCTCCCCATCGTTGAAACTGAGCGCAAGGTCGCGATGCTCCCGGATCACCGACCCGGCCTTCAGGCGCATGAACCGCACCGACTGCATCGGACAGCGGAAATAGGCCAAAACCTCCCGCACATAGGGACAGCGTTCGAGCAACGGCGTGTCGGCCCAGGACGTCTTGGCGGTGGGATCCGGGTAGATCTGGCGGGTCTGACCGCCGATCGAGCGCAGCGGCACGACGCTCCAATCCCCGGTGTAATACGCCGTGTTAAAGTGCGGGACAAAATCGTCGGAAACGATCCGGTCGAGGTCGGCCTGGAGCCGGCTCGCATCAAAGGTCACGGCCAGACGAAGGTTATTTGGAATGTTACAGGAGGATGTCGGCACAATTAATACTTTTACTTTGCCATATTAGAAGATGTCGGCACTTTTTTCGGGCCGGCCTTCCATCATGAGGTATACCTCATCTTCGCTTACGACAGAAAATCCGCTTCGGGCATATAGCTTGATCGCCGGGTTGCCTTTCGCCACCGACAACCGCACGGGCCGCCCCGTCCCGGCCGATTCCGCCCGCAGGGAGTCGATGAGCCCACGGCCGATCCCGGTACGCTGGTGTTCGGGCAATATCGCGATGTCGACCAAGACAATCGCCTCCGGCTCGCGGGCGACGATCATGCTGCCCACGGGAACGCCGTCGCGGCGGATGATCGAAGTCGCGGCGGCCGGATACCGGGCCCGATAGCTGCTCTGGCGCGCCATGAACTGCATCCTCAGAAAGTGGTTCTGCTGCGCTTCGCTCCAGCCCCACCCGGCCATCTCCGCCCGGCGGGCGCCCGCGTAAACCGCGAAAAGGAAATTTTCGTCACTCGGAATCGCGTCGATCAGCGTCACGGCATCGCTCACCGGTTCCCATCACCTTCCAGACCCAACCCACAACGCAAGATTTAATCGCTCGCTTCAATCCCCTCATCCCATGGCGGAACCGTATATCGGAGAAATCAGAATGTTCGGCGGCAATTTCGCGCCCTCCGGCTGGGCGCTTTGCAACGGCCAGTTGCTCTCGATTGAGAACAATACCGCGCTCTTCAGCATTATCGGAACCACCTATGGCGGCAATGGGCAGAACACGTTTGCGTTGCCCAATCTCCAGGGCGCTACCCCCATGCATTTCGGCAATGGATCCGGGGTGGCGAACGGATTCAACACGGTCCTGGGACAGACCGGCGGCGTCACCCAGGTAGCGCTGACGACCGGCACGATGCCCGCCCACAGCCACGCGCTGATGGCGAGCGGAGGACCGCCCACGCTGCCGAGCCCGGGCGGCGCATTCCTGAGCGCGCCGCTGCGCAACGGCCCGGCGCTTTACGCGACGAGCGCGCCCAATACCACCCTCGCGAATTCCTCCGTCGGTCCGATGGGCAGCAGCGTGCCCTTCGCCCGCGCCCAGCCCTACTTGGTCGTAACCTTCATCATCGCACTCTTCGGAGTCTTCCCCAGCCGCAACTAACCTTCTCCCATGGGCACACCTTTTCTCGGCGAAATCAGACTGTTTGCGGGCAATTTCGCGCCGCGCGGCTGGGCATTCTGCAACGGCCAAACCATGGCGATTAGTCAAAACCAGGCGCTCTTCGCGCTGGTCGGAACGACTTACGGCGGCAATGGCGTCAATACCTTCGCGCTGCCCAACCTGCAGAGTTGCGTGCCGATCTCGCAGGGCCAGGGGCCCGGCCTGAATAATTATGTGCAAGGCCAAACACTCGGCGCAGTGAACACGACCTTGACCACCCTCAACCTTCCGACGCACACCCACGCCTTGAACGGGAGCACCCTGACCGGCACTGACCGCGATCCGGGTCCCAGTGCCGCGCTGGCCGACGTCGGCCGAAATCACACCGTCTACAACGCCGGTGGCAATCTCGAGGCCCTGGGAGCATCGGCGATCGGCGTGGCCGGGTCCGGCAACCCGATCACCAACCTGCAGCCCTTTCTCGCCGTGAGTTTCATCATCGCCCTCCAAGGCATCTTCCCGTCCCGCAACTAAGCTTTCCCCATGTCCCAACCCTTCCTTGGCGAAATTCGCGTCCTTAGTTTCAACTTTCCCCCGCGCGGCTGGTTTGCCTGCGAAGGCCAACTCCTGCCCATTTCCCAGTACACCGCGCTGTTTTCGCTGATCGGCACGTTCTACGGCGGCAACGGGACGAGCACCTTCGCCCTGCCGGACTTCCGCGGCCGCGCGCCGATCCACCAAGGCAACAACTTTTTCATCGGGCAAAGCGCCGGTTCCGAGACCGCCACGATCCTGGAATCCAATCTACCCGCGCATTCCCATACCCTCGCGGCCAGCACCGCGGTGGCGACCACCCAAAGTCCCACGGGCGCCTATCTGGCCCAGCCCGAACGCAGCGGTCCGGCCCTCTATGAGACCACGGGTGCGGCCTCGACCGCCCTGGCCATCGGTTCGCTCGCTTCCGCCGGCGGCAACCAGCCGATCTCGACGCATCAGCCCACCGTGGTCCTCAACTTCTGCATCGCCTATCAAGGCATCTTCCCCTCGCGCAACTGATTCGTTTGCCCAGGTTTCCCCGGTCAGTCTCAACACCCTTTCTCCGTCATGATTCCCGTCCTTTGCCGATCGTTCGGCCGCTTCAGCCGTCGCCTCATTCCTGTCGCGGTCAGCCTTGCCCTCGCCGTCGGCGCCCGCGCGGCCGTCACCGGAGACGCGGAGGTCGCGGATGCCGGCAGCTCCGCCTCCACGGCCGCCATCATCGATGCCGCGGCCAGCACGGGAAACCGCAGCTTGGTCACCGGCAATGGCGTCGGCAGCGGCGCGGCCCTGAATACCCCCACCCTCGTCGCGGTGGCGCCGAATGGCACCGTTTATTATTACGAGACGCTCGCCAGCGGCACGACCAATTGCATCATTTCCGTGAATCCGACGACGGGAGCACGCGCCGTGATTTCCGGCGGCGGCACGGGTAGCGGCCCCGCGTTCGCCGCGCTGAGCGGCCTGGCGTGGGACTATGCGACGTCCGCGCTGATCGTGTCTGATTCCGGCTCATCCTCGTCCAATTCCGGGATCCTGAGCGTCGATCCGACCACCGGCAATCGGACGGAAATCACCGGCAATGGCCACGGCAGCGGCGTGGTCCTCAACAACCCGCAATTCGTGACCGTGGCGGCCAACGGCACGATTTACTACTTCGAAAACCAGCCCGGCATCGCCACGTCCAATGGGGTGATCGCGGTCGACCCGAGCTCGGGCAGCCGCACCCTCATATCAGGCGGATCAATAAACGCCGGCTCGGGCACGAACTTCCTGGATGTCACCGGAATGGCCTGGGACCTGAGCACCGCGACCCTCGTCGTTTCCGATGCCGGAAATTCCACGGATAACCCGGCGATCCTCCGCGTCGACCCCGGGACCGGCGCGCGCACCGTCCTGAGCGGCGGCGGCGTGGGCAGCGGCGTCGGCCTGGAGATTCCCGAAGCGGTGGCCGTCGCCCTCAATGGCAATGTCTATTACGTCGAGGAAGACGGGGCGGCCGCCAACAGCGTGGTCGAGGTGCTTCCGGCCTCCGGCAATCGCCAGATCTTGTCCGGCGGCGGCACCGGCACGGGTACCGCGTTCGTCGCGCCGACCGGCTTGGCCGCCGCCAACCTGGCGCCGGTAATCACCAACACGACTTTGACCGCCAGCGGCACGGTGGGCATCGGCTTCACCCCCTACACGATCACGGCGGTCGATTCGCCAGTTAGCTATAACGCCGTCGGCCTGCCCGGCGGCTTGGGGGTGAATTCGGGCAACGGCCAGATCACCGGCACGCCCAACCAAGCGGGGACCTTCGACGTCACGCTCGAGGCGACCAATGCCGCCGGAACCGGCACCGCCACTTTGGTGATCACGATCAATCCGGTCACCCTCACGGTCAGTCCGACCAGCCTGCCCAATACCGCGGTGGGCGCGAACTATTTCCAAACGATCTCCGCCGTGGGCGGCACCGCGCCCTATCATTTTGCAGTCACGCTCGGCAGCCAGCCCACGGGTCTGAACCTGGCGGATAGCGGCGTGCTTTCCGGCGCGCCCACGGCGGCCGGCACGTTCACCTTCACGGTCACGGCGACCGACAGCTCCATCGGCACGGGCGCGCCCTTCACGGGCACCCAGAATTACACGATCGTGGTCGGCAAGGCCCCGACCACCGTGACGTTCACGAGCGCCACGCAGCCGTACACCGGCTCGCCGATCGCGCTCACCGCCACCGCGTCGCCGAGCGTAGCCGGTTTCTCCTACAGCTACTCTGGGACCGGATCCACCACCTATGGCCCCACCGCCAATGCCCCGACCAACGTCGGCACTTACGCCGTCACCGCCACCGTCGTCGATCCCAACTATACCGGCTCGGGCTCGGCCACGCTGACCATCACCCGGGCTACGGCCACGGTGACTTTGACCAGCGCGGTGCGAACCTACACGGGCTCGCCCATCGCGCTGACCGCCACGGCCTCGCCCAATGTCGCCGGCTTCACCTACAGCTATTCCGGCACCGGGTCCACAAGCTATGGACCCACCGCCAGCGCCCCGACTAACGCCGGCACTTATGCCGTCACGGCCACGGTCGCCGATCCCAATTACACCGGTGCGGGCGCAGCCACCCTGACCATCTCCAAGGCGGCGGCCACGGTGACCTTGATCAGCGCGGTGCAGACCTATACCGGCTCGCCCATCGCGCTCACGGCCACGGCTTCGCCCACGGTCGCCGGCTTCACCTACAGCTACTCCGGCACCGGGTCCACGAGTTATGGACCCACCGCCAATGCCCCCACCAATGTCGGCACCTACGCCGTCACCGCCACGGTCGCCGATCCCAACTACACCGGTACGGGCACGGCCACCCTGACCATCTCCAAGGCCACCGCCACCGTGACGCTCAATAGCGCGGTGCAAACCTACACCGGTTCGCCAATCGCGCTCGTCGCCACCGCCTCGCCCAACGTCGCCGGCTTCACTTACTCCTATGCCGGAACCGGCAGCACCAGTTACGGGCCCAGCGCCACGCCCCCGACGAATGCCGGCTCCTACGCGGTCACGGCCACGGTGAACGACACGAATTATAGCGGGACGGGCTCGGCTGCCCTGACCATTGCCCCGGCCGCCTCGGTGGTGACCCTCAATAGCGTCACGCAGACTTATACCGGCTCGCCGGTGCCGGTCCTGGCCCTCGCCTCGCCGAGCGTCGCCGGCTTCACCTATAGCTACACCGGCACCGGCTCGACGAGCTACGGACCCAGCGCCACGCCGCCGACGAATGCCGGCACCTATGCGGTCACCGCCACGGTCAACGATCCCAATTACACGGGAAGCGCCTCGACCACGTTGACCATCACGCCGGCGGTTCAGTCGATCACCTTCCCGACTCTGCCCACGATCATGCAGGGCTTGGCGTACACCCTCCATGCGACCGCCAGTTCCGGGCTGACCGTCACGTTTGCGATTCAGAGCGGCGACGCCACGATCACCGGGGGCACGAGCCTGAAGATTCTAAATCTGAGCCCGGTCACGATCGTCGCCAGCCAGTCGGGCAACGGCAATTTCAGCGCCGCTCCCAGCGCCTCGCAAACGGTGACGGCGATTCGGGCGAGCACCAAGCCGCCGACTGCGGCGGCGATTGTTCAGCCGATCGGCGCGGGCAAAACCGACCTGGTCGACGGCTCCCCAGTCACGGGGGGCGCGGCCCCGCTCGCCATCCTCCCGGCGACCCAAACCGTACCGGCTGGCGCCACTGCGACTTTGACCGTGGCGACTTCGGGAACCTGCCAATGGCAGTTCAACGGCGTGAACCTTGATGCGGTGGGTTCGGCCCTCACCCTCGCCAACATCGGAACGAATCAAGCCGGAACCTATTCGGTGCAGGTGACCAACCCGGATGGATCGGTCAGCACCGCCTCCGCCACCGTGGCGGTGACGGTCGACGCCCACCTCGCCAATGTTTCCACCCGCGCGTTTGTCGGGACGACCGACGTCCAGGCGTTGTACGCCGGCTTCGTGCTCGCCGGGCCCGGTTCCGCGCCCCTCTTGATCCGGGGAATTGGACCGGCGCTTGGCCAGTTCGGGGTTGGCGCAGTCCTCGCCGCACCGCAGCTGGCCCTCGATGACGAGGCCGGCGGCCTGATCGCCGCCGACCAAGGCTGGGCGAACGCCTTGACCGTCGGGGCCTCGCCGGTCGCAGTCACGCTGCAGCCGGCGACCGCGGACCTCTTTGCCCAAGTCAATGCATTCGGGCTCCCGGCCGAATCGCCCGATTCCGCCCTGGTCGCCACGCTGCCCGCCGGAGTCTACAGCGCGGTCGTGAGCGGCGCCCCGGAAGGCGCGGGCAGCGCCATGGCGGAGCTTTACGACACCGGGTCCGGTGCCGCCCATTTGGCCAATCTCTCTGCGCGGGCCCTCACCGGTTCCGGCGGCCAAATCCTGACCGTGGGCTTCGTGATTGCCGGCACGAGTTCGGAAACCCTCTTGATTCGCGGCGTCGGCCCAGCTCTGAGCCCGTTCGGCCTCACGGGTGTCCTGGCCCGCCCGCAAATCAGTCTCTTCGACGCGGGCGGCAATCCGATCGCCACCAATGCCGGCTGGGCCAATGCGCCCCAAGCGGGTAGCTCGGCGATAGCGGCAGGTCTCCAGGCGGCCACGCCCACCATCATGAATTCGGTGAACGCGTTCGCGCTGCCCGCCGGTTCGGCGGACAGCGCTTTCGTCGTCACGCTGCCACCCGGCGCCTACACGGTCCAGGTGAGCGGCGCCGACGCCGCGAGCGGACTCGCGCTCCTGGAGCTTTACGACGTGCGCTGAGTTGGCGGCCGGATTTCGGCCGCCCCGGGGGCCGGCCCGCCGGCGAGCCGGCATCCGGCGAAGACCGCGCGTTAACCCCGCGCCGGAGGGGGGCTGCCCGACTCGCCGGAATTCATGCCGGTTGCCGCCTGGACCCATTCCACGGCGATCAGACAGATATCGTCGGCAAACGGGGCGCCTCCGCCAAAGGCGGCCACTCCGGCCAACACCTGCGTCAGCGCCTCGCCCAGCGGCTGACAGGCGCTCGCGGACACCGCATCGGCCAGCCGATCCCGCCCGAACTCCTCGCCGTCGACCCCCACGGCCTCGAACACCCCGTCGGTGAAGAGCACCAAGCGGTCTCCGGGTTGGAAGGCCTCCTCGCTCGTCCCATACGCGACGTCCTCGACCAGGCCGAGCGCGGGTCCCGCGCAGTCGGCCGCGCACGCCACCGGCCGCGTCTTCCCCGCGCGGGCATCCCAGTGCAAGGGCGCGGGATGGCCGGCCTGCGCATAGCGTATCCGCCCCGCGGCGGGCGCCAGCACCGCATAGGCCATCGTCACGAAGATCAGGTCGCCCGTCTGCCGCAGAATGCCGGTCAAATCGCGATTCAACCGCGTCAGCAGGGCCCCGGGCTCGCCGCCCATCGGCCGCAATTCCTCCAGCATGGCGCGCACCATCGCCGTGATCAGCGCGGCGCGCACGCCGTGACCCATGACGTCGCAGACCGCGATCGCGAAGGTTTCCTCCGAAAGCCGCATCACGTCGAAAAAATCGCCGCTCACGATGCCCGCCGGCTGATAGTGGTGCGCCAGCCGCAAGGTCCGCCCGCCGGCCGAGATGGGCGCGGTCGTCGCCGGCAGCAACGCCAGTTGAACTTCGCGCGCCATCGCCAGGTCCGATTCCATCTCGCGGTTCTTGGCGGCGATATCGCGGCGCGACGCTTCCAGCCGGTCGATATTCCCGAGCAGAATGTCGGTCTGGAGGCGCACCAGGGTCCGCATGGCGATCAGGCCGAGGTAGGCCCCGTCCGGGGCGACCAGGAGCACATCGTCAAAAAAACTGGTGCGGTCGCGTTCCGCGGCCGCCTTGAACACTTCGGTGAGCGGAGTGCCCGTCGCGAAACGCAAGGGCGCGGCCATCAGGTGCTCGCGGACCGGCCGGCCGGCGTTGAGGGCAAAGCCAAAACGAGAGCCGAGCGCCTGGTCCAATTCCCGCCGGGCGCAAACTCCCAGCAGCTGATCGCCGTCCAGGACGGCCAGGAACGCCACGCCGGTCCGGGCAAACTCCTGCTGCACCCGTTCGACCGTCGTTGCCGCCGCGACGGCGGCCGCGTGGTCGACCAAGGAGCGCAGATCGACCGCGGCAATATCCGGGTGCGACATCTCAGCCATGAGACGATCACGCTGACCGGCGCCGCCGACCGGCGCAATGCCCCGCGCCGCGGTCGCGGATTTGTAACCTGGGCGTTAGCCTCGGCTCAATTGGCCAACCACTTGACCACGAAACCGTTTCCCGCCGGGTTCAGGCTGGACGTCGCCGCGCGCACCGCCGTGCCCGCGGTCGTGACCATGTTGAGCGATTCCGAGGCGGTTCCACGGAGCGGCTCGGTCTTCCCGTTGATCGTCGCCGCGCAGCCGCTAAAGAGCAGTTGCCCGAAATCGGCCAGGGGCAGGATCTCCGTGCCCAGGCTGGGTGCCTCGACAATCCACTCGGCGCTGTAACGGTCGGCCGCAAATGTTGCGGTGACCGCCACGGAAACCCGCCGCGTCGTGTTCGTCAGGACGCACTGCCAGCGGTTGTTTCCCAGATAGGTCACCGAGCCGGTGATGGTCTCGGCCGGCGCCACCGGAAAGCCTTCGATTTCGTAGGCGTAATTGGGATAGAACTCGAACCACGCGTAATAGTCGGTGCCCTGGCCGGTCCAGTCGTGCTCCGTGCCGATCTGTTCAACGGTCTGCGTGGCCAGAATGAGTTCCGAGCGCTCCGCCGCCGGGTATTTGGAAAACAGCGCCTGCAACTGCGCGTCCTCAAAGCCGTCGATCCCGACCCAGGCCGCCGAATATTCCGCGGTCCCGGTGGCGCCCGGCGCGATTTTCGGTACAGTCCACGTTCCGGATACGGCAGTCACGGCCCCCAGGGTCGGCGTGCTCAAGCTGGATTCGGCGGCATAGCCCGCCCAATTCGTGCTGCTGCCGCTCGCATCGCGCAGATGCGGTCCACGATGCTGGGCCGACGCGCGCACGATGGGCACGATGCGATACTGCGGGTCGGATACCTCGAACTGGGGGCTGGCGGCATGCGCGGCGGCGCAACCGGCGATCAAAACTCCAAGCAATTGGCGGGGCGAAGACATGGGGAACCTCATGGTTCGACAAGCTTAGCAGCGAAGCGCGGTTTTCGGAGGAGAAAATCTCCCGGCTCGGTTACAATTAGAAATGCTGCGGCCCGGGGTTTTTCATTGGCCCGGCGCGCCCGACGCACATAGTCGGCGGCTTGAAACGCTGGCTACCGCCGATCGGTTCCTTTCGTTATCATGTCATGCTGGCCCTGGTGGCCATCGTGGTGCTGGGGCCCCTCGGGGGGATCTCGGCCGCGTTCATGAACTTCTCGATCGGCTTCTATATTGGAGGCCAAGTACTTGCAGGCATACTGGGCAGCGTGGTCACGCTGCCGTACGGTCCGGCGGGCAAGCACGGAGCGAACTACATGCAGACGATGGCCGCCTCCGTCGCCGGCATGTGCGGCATGGCGGTGTTGATTCAGGCGATGGTCTGGCTCGGCCTTCCCGAGCCGCCGGCCTGGCAATTGGTGCTCTACTTCACCTGCATCGGCATGTTCGGCGTGGGCGTCGGCATGCTTTATACGCCGATCCTGGTCGACCGCATGCAGCTGACTTTCCCGTCCGGATTCGCGGTCGCCAATATTCTCCGGGCCCTGACCGACCGCAATCTGCTGCGGCGCTCGATCGCCAAACTGGGCGGAGGCACGGCCATTGGCTTTGGCGTGGGCTGGGCGGCGCTCCGGTTTGCCGCGGTCAGCGCCACGGGAATCTCCGCCTCGACCTTTGGCGCCGGCATGATCGTGGGCGCCCGCATCGCGCTGGGGGCCCTCCAGGTGGCCCTGATCGGCCTGGCGGCGAGGCCGCAGTTGATTCGGTCCGGTTGGCTCGCGCCCGAAGATCCCTACCGAAAAATCGGCTTTATCATCGCCTTGGGCACGATTCTGGGGGCGGCCGTGCTCGATCTTTCGCTTATCCTCATTCAGGCGGCGCGCCGCCTCCGGGAAAAACGCGCCGAGCCGGCCGGGGCGGCGCCGGACTGGAAGCGCGTCAACAATATCCGGCTCGGCCTGTGGATCCTTTTCTGGGGCGTGGGCACCGCGGTCGTCGGCAGCCAAGTCCTTCACCAACCCCTTCGCTACCTGGTCATCGCCCTCCTGCTCTGCCTGGCGTTTGTCCTCATCAACGGCATTTCCCTGGGCATCTCCGATTGGAACCCGATCTCGAGCGCGTTTGTCGTGACCGTGTTCATCCTGGCTTCGCTCGGCTTGCGCGACCCCGGCGTGGGCCTCATGTGCGCGGCGATCCTTCTGATCGCGTGCGCGGAAGGCGGCGACATGCAGCAGGATCGGTCCACGGGTTGGCGATTGGGGACGAACCGGATCGCGCAATTCCGCTACCAGGTGATCGGCATCGCCACCGGCGCCGTGCTCGCCGTAGCGCTGGCAAAAGTCTTCATGCAGGCCTACCCGATCCTACGGGTCGATCAGTTCAGCCACCCCCATCTGCCGGCGGCGCAACATTGGCAGTCGGCGATGACCTACAAACTGGTCGGCGCCCTCCAGGGCATCACGAATGCGCCGCCGCACGTGATGGCGGCTTTGCGCCTGGGCTTCGGCCTCGGCCTGGGTATCGAGGTGGCGCGAAAACTCATCCGGCGCAGCCAGGTTTGGCGCCGGTTCCGGGAGTCGACCCGTACCGGTGCGATCTGCGATTTCCTCGTCGACGCGCTGCTCATCCCAAGTCCCTATGCCTCGTCGTTCGGCGGCTTTGTCGAATTGCCCGCGGTGCTGTGGTGGACGGCGGGCGGCGTCGGCGGCTCGCTCTATTCGGCCGGGCAACAGCGCCGCACCGCCGGCTCCGCCCTACCCGGCGAAGCCGCCTTGCCCGAGGACATGAGCACGACCTCGCTCGTGGGCGGCGGCCTGATTGCCGGCGACTCCCTCGCCGCCTTGAGCAAAGGCATCATCGGCCTGCTCTCAACGCTTTCCGGCTAGCCCGCAAAGTCGTTCGCCGATCACCGGAACAGCAGGGGCAGGAACTCCGTCAAATTGCGCCGCCAAACCAACCAGCAATGCTGGCCCGGGGTTTCCCGGTCGGTGTGGCGAACGCCCCGGCTGGTCAGCCAGGCGCGGAATCGGCGGTTAGCCTCGAGCAGCGAGTCGTCCGCACCACAGGCGATCCAAAGTAAACGCAGGCGGTCGTTGTCGGCCGGCCCGACCGAAGGATACGTGCCTTCGAAACCATCGACTCCCCGAACCTCCGGGTACGAGCCGATCGCCGAACTGAATCCGCCGATCCAGGCGAATTGGTCCAGGTCGTTCAGTCCGAGCCGCAGCGATTCGGCCCCGCCCATGGACAGACCGGCGATCGCCCGACTGGTCCGGGCCGGATCGGTCAAATACGCCTGCTCCACCTGCGGCATGACCTCGCGCCGGAGCGCTTCGCCAAACCGGCTGAAGTTTTGGTCGCGCAGCGGATGGTCGCGGAAGGCCCGGTCGACCCCCGCCGGCAGCACCGCCAGCGTGCCGTAGCCCAGGGGGAAGACCACGATCATCGGCCGCGCCCGGCCCTGGTTGATCAGGTTGTCCAGAATCACATTGGCCCGTCCGACGGCAATCCAGCCGGAGGCGTCGTCGCTATAGCCATGCAGCAAATACAGAACCGGATACCGGACTGCGCCGCGCGGGTCGTAGCCGGGCGGCGTATAGACAAAAAAGTCCCGTTCGTCCCCCACGACCTCCGATCGGTAGAAATGCCGGTGAATGGCTCCGCGCGGCCCCGGATTGATTTCCCAGGACAGCGAACGCGGCCCCGGCACATGGAGCAGGCTGGTCTGGTCGAGCAGATTGGCCTTGTAGACCGGATTGCCTGGGTCGGTGGCCAGCGCGCCGTCGACGCGGAAGTTGTAACCGTAATAGTCCGGTGCCAGCGGCGCCGTGGTCAGCGTCCAAACGCCGGCGCCATCCCGATGCATCGACGCCGCCGGCGCGCCCTCGAGCAGCAGGTCCACCGCGCGGGCATTCAGCGCCCGAAATCGGAACGTGACCGCCCCGTCGGCCCCGACCTCGGGGGAAACCAAGCGCGGGGCCGTCTCGGCGTTCAAAGTCGCAGCCAGAAACAACGCCAGAAGCCACCTCATAGCTTGGTTGACGCCGGCAGGGTGGCGCCCTTCGGCACCACCAATACGCCGTCGCGAATGATCACGGCCCCGTCCAGATACCGGCCGTCGGCCCGGCCCGCCGGCGACAACACACAATCGTCGCCGATCCGGGCGTTCTTATCGATGATCGCGTGCCGGATCTGGCAGCGCTTGCCGATGCCCAGATTCGGCCGTTTGCGAACGAGGTTGGTGGCGATCTGTTCCTCGGTCTCGTAGAAGTCGGCGCCCATCATCACGACGTCCTCGAGGTTCGTCGCCTCGCCGACGAACGAACGGATGCCGAGGACGCAATGTTTGAGCGTCGAGTCGGTGAGGATACAGCCGTCGCCGATCACGACGTACTCGATCGCGCAGCGGTTCAGTTTGGAGGCCGGCAGATAATTATCGCGCGTGTAGATTGGCGCGGTCGGCAGGAAGAAGTTGAACGGCGGCAACGGCTGGGCCAGCGCCAGGTTGGCCTCGAAGAAGGCCTTGACCGTGCCGATGTCCTCCCAATAGCCCTCAAAAATATGGACGCTGATCTTCTTCTTGCCGAGCAAGGACGGAATGATCTCCTTGCCGAAGTCGGTCATCGTGTTGTCCAAGGCGTCGGCCAGGGCCTGGCGGTTGAACAGATAGATGCCCATCGAGGCCAGGCAGAGCTTCTCCGCGGACGGATGCTTGAGCCGAGCCTCCAAGGCCGGACTGAGGGCCAGCCCTTCGCGCACCTTCGGGTCCTTCGGCTTCTCGACGAACTCCAAGACCGTGAGGTCGTCGGCCACGCGCATCAGACCGAAATCGGCCGCTTTGGCCGCCGGGAAGGCGACGCCCGCGATCGTGACTTCCGCGCCGGTGGCCAGATGCTGGTCGATGATGTCCCGGAAATCCATCCGGTAGAGCTGATCGCCGGACAGAACGAGGACCAAGTCATGGGGATAGGTCCGGAAATGGATCAGATTGCGCCGCACGGCGTCGGCCGTGCCCTGGTACCAATCGGCGCTGATTTCGGTTTGCTCGGCCGACAGGATGTCGACGAAGCCCCCGTCGAACGGGTCGAAATGGTAGGTCGACTGGATATGCCGGTGAAGGGACGCCGTGTTGAACTGCGTCAGGACAAAAATCCGGTTGATGCCCGAATTGATGCAATTGCTGATTGGGATATCGACCAGCCGGTATTTGCCGGCCAGCGGCACCGCCGGTTTGCACCGCTCCATGGTCAAAGGCGCGAGCCGGGTGCCCCGGCCACCGCCCATGATCACTGCCAAAACGCTCTTGAGGGTTTTCATTGGATAGTCCGCTGATTCAAAGAGTACTTCGACCTATAGCCTTGCGTAAGGTTTGCGGCGGCGGCTAGTTTTGCGACACAAAACCAGTATCCTCAATCCACCATGTGCGGCATCGTCGGCTACGTAGGCAAGCAAAAGGCCGCCTCCATCATCCTGGAGGGCCTGAAAAGGCTCGAGTATCGGGGTTATGACTCGGCCGGCATCGCCGTGCTCGACCACGGCAAGATGCAGCTGGCCAAGAAGGCCGGCCGCGTCGAGGTCCTGGTCCAGGAGGTCGCCCGCCACCCGCTGCAGGGTACGACCGCGATCGGCCACACGCGCTGGGCGACCCACGGCGGCGTCACCGACGCCAACGCCCATCCCCATGTCAGCAGCGACGGGAAGTTCGCCATGATCCACAACGGGGTGATCGAGAACTTCTCGCAGATGAAGGAGTTCCTGCTGCACAAGGGCTATACCTTCCAGTCGCAGACCGACACGGAGGTGCTCTGCAACCTGATCGCCTATCATTACGCCAAGGAGTCGGCCGAGCGCAACTCCCACAGCCGGTTCCTCGAATGCGTGCGCAAGGCGCTGCGCCATGTGGAAGGCACCTATGGGATCGCCGTTCTGTGCACGGATTTTGCCGGGGAGATCGTCGCCGCCCGCAAGGCCTCGCCGCTCCTCTTGGGCGTCGGCGACGGCGAATACATCCTGGCCAGCGACGCCTCCGCCCTGATCAGCCGGACTCAGAACGTCGTCTACTTGAAGGATGGGGAACTGGTCCACCTGACGCCGACCACCTTTTCCATCAGCACGCTCGACCAGGCCGATGTGTCGCCGGTCATGGACCGGATCACCTGGTCGGTCACCGACGCCGAAATGGGCAACTACGCCCATTTCATGGAAAAGGAGATTTTCGAGCAGCCCCAGGCCCTGGAAAACAGCATGCGGGGCCGCTTTGCCGAGGACGGCAGCACGGCGCAGTTCGGCGGGCTCAACCTGACCCCGGGGGAATTCCGCCAAATCGACCGGATGATGTTCTGCGCGTGCGGCACCGCCTGGCACGCCTGCCTCGTGGCCGAACACCTGATCGAGCGCTTCGCCCGCCTGCCGGTCGAGGTCGACTACGCCTCCGAGTTCCGCTACCGCAACACGCCCCTGGATACGAATACCCTGTTCTTCGTGATCAGCCAGTCGGGCGAGACCATCGACACCCTGGCGGCGCTCCGCGAGGCCAAGCGCAAGGGTTACCGCGTCCTGTCGATCGCGAACGTCGTCGGCTCGACCATCGCCCGGGAGGCCGACGGCGGCATCTACCAGCACGTCGGACCCGAAATCGGGGTCGCCTCGACCAAAGCCTTCACCTCCCAATTGCTGATCGGCGCGATGGTCGCCGTCTACGTCGCGCGCATGCGCGACATGAGCTTTGCCGACGGCGTCCAGTACGTGAACGCCCTGAAAGGCGCCCCCGATCTCGTGCGGCATGCGCTCAAGCAGGCCCCGCACATCCGCGAGGTCGCCCGGCGCTTCGCCGCCTCGTCCGATTTCCTCTTTCTGGGCCGGCTGTCGCTTTTCCCGATCGCCCTCGAGGGCGCGCTCAAGCTCAAGGAAATCTCCTACATCCACGCCGAGGG
>CAZWMF010000011.1:0-6267 GCA_964634535.1 uncultured Opitutaceae bacterium
TCCTTGACCTCGGCTAGGGGGGCGTCGGGCAGCGGGTGCGCGGCGGGGGTGGGCGCCGTCGCGGCCGCGGTCGTCTTGGCGGTGGGCGCGGGCTTTTCGGAAAGCAGATCGGCCAGCATTTCCCATTTCAGTCGCTTGCTCCAGAGTTCGTCCGCGTCGGCCGCAGTGGCCGGCCACTCGGCCTTCGTCCGATCGTAGGCAAAGCTGTCGTGGCCGTTCAGGTCGACCGGGCGATTAAGCTGGTTCAGAATCCACTGGACGCGGTCGGTGACCCGCCGGCGGTAAACGTAGTAGATCTCATAGGCCGGGTCGAGATTGCCGAGGTAGGCGAGATTGGCGTAGACCGTGTTGGCGTTGTACTTTGCCGTGAATTTTGCCTGATCGGTGGCCAGAAAAAACATGTGCTGGTTGTCCAGCGTTTCCATGTAGTCGGGAATCACCTCGCCGAAGTCGGCCTGATGGACCGCCGCGTGGTTGTAGTTGTATTCGGACAGGACGCGGATCAGGAGCTGGGCTTCGGTTTGCAGCGTGCTCGAGGTGGTGAAGCGCTGGTCGTCGGCCCGGACGGTCAGGGCCGCGGTCAGGCCCAGCAGGATCCAGCGGAGGGTGGAGGAGACGGAATTATTCAAGGTCAGAGATTAAAGACGGCCCGGCCGGGGCGCGGTTGCGGCCGGCGGTGAAGTTCGACGCGGAGCGCCGCGAGGTGTTCCGAAGCGTCCAGAAAGGCCCTCGTCAACGGCGGCTGAGCAGATCCCGGGCTTCGTCCAACAGCCTCTTTTCATCGGCGGTCAGCGCTCCGAAACCCTGGCTGTTGATCTTGTCGAGTATCCGGTCGACTTCGGCCCGCAGGTTTTCGCGGGTGCCGACGTTCACGTGATAGGTGACCGGCGCGGCGGCCGACGGTTTGTGTTTGATCCAGGTCGGCAATTCGATCGGGGCGGACCGCCGCAGCTTGAGGCCCGAGCCGTGGAACAGTTGGAAATAAATCCATCCGGCGGCCATGCCGCCCAGGTGCGCCGAATAGGCGAAGCCCCACGACTTCGCGCCCAAGATTTCACAGAAGAAGCATCCGAATAGGTCCAAAACGAGGACCGCGATGGCCACGTACTTGGGCTTCATTGTGACCGGGATGAACAGGAAAAAGATCGTGATTTCGCGGTTGGGGAACAGGAGCGCGAACAGGGCGAGGAGCCCCGTGACGGCCGGAGCGGCGCCGATCAGCAGGCCGTCTTCCATCCGGGCGCCATTCGTGCGCCAATTGACCGCGGCCCAGACGACGCCGCCGGTCGCCAAGGCGGCGCCGTAAAAGCCCGCAAACCGCCGCGAACCCATAAGGGGGAGCAGTTCCCGGCCCAGGAAATAAACCGACAGGCCGATAAAGAGAATCTGCAGCAGATCGGTTTGCGAATGCAGAAACCCATACGTGAAGAGGGCCCATACATGCCCGGCGCGGAGGCCGGCGATCGTCAATCCGCCGATCTCCTCGAGCGGATAACCGGTGCTTAGCACCCAGCTGAAAAGGTTTTGCAGGATGAAGCCGGCCGCGGTCGCGCACAGGATCCAACCGAGCGCGGAGGTCCGTCCGCTGGAAGGGGCGTCGCGCATATACGGTCGGTCCGAAAGCATCGGCCGGAAGGTAGGCCCACTCGGCCGATCTTGCTACTTCAAAAATGCGCTCCCGGGGTGTTTTCCGCCGAATTTGCGGGGGAATTGCCGGTCTGCCCGCTTGACAGGGGGATCGGCCCCGACCTTCCTTGTATTTTCAACTATGGCCAACAAAGCAGACAAGTGGCCGACGAACGTCGGTGGCAAATTTTACGTCGACCAGCAGTGCATCGATTGCGATCTGTGCCGTGAAACGGCGCCGGGTTTCTTCACCCGAAATGACGAGGGCGGGCATTCCTACGTGTTTAAGCAGCCGACGACGCCGGAAGAAATCGCCCAGTGCATGGAAGCCTTGGAAGGTTGCCCGGTCGAATCGATTGGCGACGACGGCGACAAGGATTGATCCCTGTTAAGCGGATAGAGGTTCGGCCTTAACCAGGTCTTGAACTTCGGGTTTTCGGTCCCTAGGGTGGCAGGGCCGGATTATGTCAACGGATAGCCCTAGCGCCCTGGCTCCGAACGGAGCCGCAGTCCACGCCGCCGATCAGCGGCACGTGTGGCATCCGTTTTCTCAAATGCTTGAATATTCGGGCCTTCCGCCCCTGGCGATCGCATCGGGCCGCGGCGGATGGCTTACTGATACCGAGGGGCGCGAGTACCTCGACGGCAATGCCTCGATTTGGACGAATGTCCACGGCCACAACGATCCGGATTTGAACGAGGCGCTGCGCCGCCAACTCGATCAGGTGGCGCACACGACGTTGCTGGGGCTCGCTCATCCGCCGGCTGCTGAACTGGCCCGGACCTTGGCCGGGCTGGCGCCCGCGGGATTGGAGAAGGTCTTCTTCAGCGACAATGGCGCCGGAGCCGTGGAGGTGGCGCTCAAGTTGTCGTTCCAGTACTGGCAGTTGCGGGGTCGGCCGGAGAAGCGCGGGGTGATCGGACTGGCGGGCGGCTATCACGGCGACACGTTCGGGGCGATGGCCACGGGAGACAGCGGGTTTTTTCACGAGCGCTTCCGGCCGTGGTGTTTCCGTTCCCGGCATTTTCCGGGGCCGGTGTGCCGCGAATGGGCTGGCCAAGTGCGGGAGGCCCGGATGGGTGAGAGTTTGGGCGCCCTGCGGAATCTGCTGCGCGAGGAGGGGGAGGGAACGGCCTGCGTGATCCTGGAGCCTTCGGTGCAGGGGGCGGCGGGCATGCGGCTCCAGCCCAAGGGCTTTGCGTCCGCGGTGGCCGCGCTTTGCCGCGAGTACGATGTCCACCTCATTCTGGACGAGGTCTTCGTCGCCTTTGGCCGGCTCGGGCCGATGATCGTTTCGACCGAGGAGGGCGTGACGCCCGATTTTTTGTGCCTGGCCAAGGGCTTGACGGCCGGTTACCTGCCCCTGGCGGCGACCCTGACCCACGAGCGGATCTATGCGGAATTTCTGGGCACTTATTCGAGCGGGCGGGCCTTTTTTCACGGGCATACCTTCACCGGCAATCCGCTCGCGGCCGCGGTGGCCCTCGAGAATATCCGCAAGCTGCATGTCCTGATCGACGACGGGACTCTCGAGCGGCGGATCGCCGCCTTCGGCCGGGCTCTGGACGGGGCCTTCGCCGGGCATCCGCACGTGCGGGAAATCCGCCAACGGGGCATGGCGGCCGCGATCGACTTGGCCCCGGCGGGCGGCGGAGCCTTTCCGGTCGACGAGCGGGTCGGTTTGCGGGTGTGCCTGCGGGCCCGCGACCACGGCCTGCTCTTGCGGCCCTTGGGCGATGCCTTGCTCGTCGTCCCGCCGCTCTGCCTGACCGAATCCGAACTGGCCGATCTGGTCGGGCGGACCGCGGCCGCGATCGACGACGGGCTGCCGGGCTGAGCGCATGCTTCCCTTTTCATCCATGATTCAAACCGACCTGCCGGCCTTGCGCCGCCTATACGAGCTGCCGTTTCCCGAACTCCTGTTCCGGGCCCATGAGGTGCACCGGCGCCACCACGATCCGTCCGCCGTGCAGTTGTGCACGCTGCAGTCGATCAAGACCGGCCGCTGCGAGGAGGACTGCAAGTACTGTCCGCAATCGGCCCACCACGACACGGGCCTCGCGGCCGAGCCGCTGATGGCGGTGGAGCCGATCCTCGTCGCGGCGCGGGCCGCCCGCGCGGGCGGGGCGACCCGGTTTTGCATGGGCGCGGCCTGGCGCGAGGTGCGCGAAGGCCCGCAGTTCGACTCGGTGCTCGCCGCGGTGCGCGGCGTGGCCGGTCTCGGCCTCGAGGTCTGCTGCACCTTGGGCATGTTGACGGCCGACCAGGCCGCCCGGCTCAAGGAGGCCGGCTGCGCGGTCTATAATCATAATCTGGACACCTCGCGCGAGTACTACCCGGAGATCATTTCGACGCGCACCTACGATGATCGGCTGGGGACGCTGGCGGCGGTGCGCGAGGCGGGACTCCAGGTCTGCTGCGGCGGCATTCTCGGCATGGGCGAGAGCGTCGAGGACCGGCTCAAGCTCGTCGCGGAATTGGCGGCGCTCGATCCGCAGCCGGAATCGGTGCCGATCAACGCCCTGGTGGCGGTCGCCGGCACGCCGTTGGAGGGGACGGCGCCGGTGGATATTTTTGAATTCGTGCGGATCGTGGCGATCGCGCGGATAGCCCTGCCGCGGGCCATGGTGCGGCTGTCGGCCGGCCGTACGGCGATGACTCCGGAGGGCCAGGCTTTGTGTTTCCTGGCCGGCGCCAACAGCATATTTCTCGGCGAAAGGCTGCTGACGACCCCGAATCCCGAGCGTTCGGCCGACCGGGAACTCCTGGCGCGGCTGGGCCTGCGTCCGCTCGAGCTGGCGGTCCATGCGAACGGTTCTGATCACCGGTTCTGACACCGGGGTCGGCAAGACGCGGGTGACCGGAGCGGTGGCGGCTCTTCTGACCGCCGCCGGGCGGAGCGTGCAGATCGTCAAGGTGGTCGAGACCGGTGTCGCCCCCGGCGCCTCCGGCGATGCGGCGCAGGCCGCGAACCAGTCGGACCGGCTCGTCGGGACCGGAAACCAGGCACGGCCGGCGACTCCGATCGAGGCCGTGACCCTGTTTTCGTTTGGGGCGGCGCTTGCGCCGGCATCGGCTTCGGCCCAGGCCGGAGCCGCCCTGCGTTGGGCCGACGTGCTCGCCGCCGTCGGGCGCTTGCCCGCTTGCGATTGGCGCATTTACGAGGGGGCGGGTGGCATTGCGTCGGTGATCGACTCGGCGGGCCACGATTGGGCCGATTTTGCACGGGATGCCGCGGTGGATTTTGTGGTTCTCGTGGTGCCCGACCGCCTGGGCGCAATCAACCAGGCTCGATTGGTCCATGGCCGGGCTGTCCAGGAGGGACTCAACGCCGGCGTTTGGCTGAACGCGGTCGCGCCCGTTCTTCCCGAGGTGGCGACGTCCAACCGGGACGTTCTGCGGGCGGCCGGGGTGCCGATTTGGGCTGAGCAGGCATTCACCGCGATGCGGCCCGTTTCGCCTCCGGCTTGGCTGGAAGCGGTCGGCGCCGGACGGACGATGGATGAGACGCCGGGCGGCGGGGACGGCCTTCGGGGCCCCTCGGGCGATGCCGGGGACGGGAGCGGGCGGGCGACGATTTTAGGGGCGGACGATGCGAACGGCGGCGGTCACGCCGCGTTGGCGCGTCGATGGAGCCAGGATCTCGACGAACGCGAGGTCCGGCAATTGCGCCGGCGCGTGCGCCTGAGCCGGCCCGAGGAGGGGATCCTCAATCTGGCCGACAACGACTACCTTGGCCTGGCCTCGGACGCCGGGGTCGCGGAGGGCGCGGCCGCGGCGGCCCGGCGCTGGGGGACGTCGGCCTCGGCCTCGGCCCTCGTGACCGGGTGGGGGGAGGCGCACGAGACGCTGCTGCGCGCACTGGCCGATTGGCACGGCTTTGTCCATGGCCTCGTTTGGACGAGCGGGTACGCGGCCAATGGCGGCGTGCTCGCAACGTTGCCCGGCGAGGGCGATTTGGTTTTGGCCGACCGGCTGATCCACCACAGCATGATCGCCGGGCTCCTGCGCAGCGGCGCGCGTCTGCAACGGTATCCCCACCTCGATCTCGAGCGATTGGAGCGCGCGTTGGCGGGGGCCGATCGCTCCCGAGCCGTGTTCGTCGTCACGGAGAGTGTTTTCAGCATGGACGGGGATTATCCGGATCTGCGCCGGATGGCGGAACTGCGGCGGCGCTACGGCTTCTGCTGGATTTTGGACGAGGCGCACGGCCTGGGCTGGTACGGCCCGGGTGGGGCCGGTTTGGCGGCCGAGGCCGGGGTTGCGGCCGAGGTCGACGTCCTGGTCGGCACGCTCGGCAAGACCTTGGCCTCCGGGGGAGCCTATGCGCTATTCCGCGAAGCGGTGGCCAGGGAGCGGGTGCTCAATTTGGCGGGGGAGTTCATCTATTCGACCGCATTGCCTCCGCCCAATGCCGGAGCGGCCTTGGCGGCGCTCGAACGCGTGAAGAGCCTTTCCGTCGAGCGCGGAGCCTGGCAGGGCGCTTCGAGGTCATTTCGCGCGGCCCTGGCGGCCGACGGCTGGACCGTGCCGGATGGCGACTCACCGATCGTTCCCGTGCGTTTGGACGACGAGGCCGCGGCCTTGAGCCTGGCCGCGGCCCTGCGGGGGGATGGGATCTGGGCGGCCGCCGTGCGGCC
>CAZWMF010000011.1:6277-17593 GCA_964634535.1 uncultured Opitutaceae bacterium
GGGGCGGGGGCGGGGGCCGGCCCCCGCCCCCCCCCCGACCGTGCCGGCCGGGACGAGCCGGCTGCGGCTTTCGCTCAAGCGGACATTCACGGCCGAACAGGCCAACCGCGTTCGGGCAGCCATGGCCCGCTGGAGGACATTGGCATGAAATGGGGCTGGCTTTTGGGTTGGGCCACGCCGGTGCCGTGGTTCGAAGCCTTTGTGCGGGCCGGCTGGCCGGATGCCGACCATGTTCTCGTTCCGCCGGGGCCCGATTCGTGGGGGACGCTCGAAGCCGGGGCCCCGTTTGATCAGATCGCCGGCTACTCCCTGGGCTCGCTCCTGCTTTTGGGCGATGCCGCGCGCGTTGATCGGCTCGCCCATCGGGTGCATCTCCTGGCCCCGATCTGGGGCTTTCCGTCCGAGATGGACCGGGGCGGACGCATTTCGCGGGCGGAGCTTCGCGGGCTCGCCCGGGGCGTGCGGCGGGATTGGCCGACGGCGGTCCGGGGATTCTATGCGACGGCCGGACTAGACGCCGATCCGAGGACCTTGTCGCCCAAAGCCGTCCGGGAATTGCCCTGGGGCCTGGATTGCCTGGAACGGATCCGGCTGGATGCGGGCCTGCCATCGGGTTGGACGGCCCGGTGCGGGGACGCGGACACTTTGCTCGACGCCCGGCGCCTGCGCGACCTGGTCCCGGAAATTGCGGTGGTGTCCGGGGCCACGCATAGTCCGGACGGACTTTTGCGCGCGCTGGCCGAGGACCTCCGATGACTTCGGAGCGGCATCAGGTCCTCGCGGCGAGTTTCGGCCGGGCGGCGCCGGACTATCGGGTACACGCCGAAGTCCAATCCGCTTTGGCCGACTGGCTGGCCGAGTGGCTGCCGGACCCGCGCTCCGGCCGGGCTCTGGAATTGGGGGCCGGTCCGGGTTTGTTCACCGAACGACTGTTGCCGTGGACGGGCGAGGTGTTGGCGACCGATTTATCGGCGGCAATGTGCGCGGCGGGGCGGGCCCGGCTGCCGGACGTTGCCTGGGCCCAGGCCGCGGCGGAGCGGCCGCCGCGGGGGCCGTGGGATTGGATTTTTGCGAGCAGCATGCTGCAGTGGGTGGACGATCCGGTGGCGGTCTTTTGCGGGTGGCGCGACGCGTTGGCGCCGGGCGGTCGGGTATTGGCCGGACTTTTCGTCGCGGGCAGTCTGCCGGAATGGCAATCGGTGGCCGGGGCGGGCGCGCCGCTGCGCTGGCGCGCCCCCGAGGCCTGGCGGATGTTCCTGAGCGAAGCCAGGCTCGACCTGCGCCGGGACGAGGCGCGGGTTCGCGGCTTCACGCATCCCTCAGCCCGGAGCTTTCTCCGCTCGGTTCATGGAGTCGGGGCGGCGCCTTCGCGGCGCACCTCGCCCGCGGTATTGCGCCGGCTTCTCCGGGACTACGAACGCCGGCATGCCGTGCCGGGCGGGGTGCGCTCGACCTGGACATTTTACCGGTTTGAAGCCACCCGTCGGTGACGCATACTCTCGCTTAATCGCCGGTCGAGCCGACCCGCCCATCATGACCCATCCCTTTCTCGATCCTGCCTTTGCCATTCGCTGGTCCGAACTGACGCCCGAGCGGGTCGAGCCGGATATCGCGCTCGCCCTGGAGCGGGCCCAGGCGGCGATCGATGCGATCGCGGGTCGGGACATCGGGAGGGTCGGTTTTGGCGAAACCTTTCTGGCTCTGGAAGCGGCGACCGAGGAATTGAACGTCGCCTGGGGCAAGGTCGGGCATCTTCAATCGGTCTGTGACGGACCGGAGTTGCGCGCGGCATACAACGCCCTGCTGCCGCGCGTCTCGGCGTTCTATTCGAAGATTCGGTTGAATCCCGCGCTTTGGACGCGGATCAAGGCGGCGGCGGCGACTCCGGAGGTGGCGGCAATGGCCGGCATCCGGCGCCGGTTGGTGGACGAGACCCTGGCCGATTTTCGGGAGGCCGGGGCCGACCTGACGGCCGAGGCGCGAAGCCGGCTGGAGGCGCTGCAGACGGAACTGGCGCAAGTGACGCAGAAATATTCCGAGAACGTGTTGGACGCGACCAACGCGTGGCAGGTGCTCGTCGAGGACGAAGGCCGGCTCGCGGGATTGCCCGCCCATGCCCGGGCCGCTGCGCGGGCCAGTGCCCGGAGCAAGGCCCTGGGTTCCGACGAGCATCCGGTCTGGCGGTTCACGCTGCATGCCCCGTCGATGGAGCCCGTGTTCACCTACGCGGACGACGCGGGGCTGCGGCGCCAGATGTGGGAGGCGGCGGCCACGGTGGGGGCGGCCTCTCCGTATGACAACACCGCCCTGATCGGACGCATCCTCGCCTTGCGGCGGGAGAAGGCCGCGATCCTCGGGAAGGTCCATTTTGCGGATGCGGTGCTCGAGCGCCGGATGGCGAAAACGGGCGAACGGGCGCTCGGGTTTATCGAGGATCTGCGGCGGCGCAGCGCGGCCGGCTTCGCCCGGGAGGTCCGCGAATTGGAGGAATTCCGGTCGGCCGAGACTGGCACGGCGCGCGCACCGCTCGCGCCTTGGGAAATCATGTATTGGTCGGAGAAACTGCGGCGGGCCCGGTACGATTTCGACGAGGAGGTGTTGCGGCCCTATTTTCCGTTGGATCGGGTGGTGCGGGGGATGTTCGACTTGGTCGAGCGCGTTTTTGGGATCGTCGTGACCGAGCGGCCGACGGGGGGCGCGGGTGCGATCGAGGTCTGGCATCCCGATGTCCGCTATTACGATGTGCGCGACCGGCGGGGGCGGGCGGTCGGCTCGTTTTACGCCGACTGGCATCCGCGCGAGTCGAAGCGGGGCGGAGCCTGGATGAACAGTTTTATCACGGGTGGGCCCCAGCCCGACGGCGGCCGAGCGCCCCATCTGGGCCTCATGTGCGGAAACCTGACGCCGCCGAGCGAGGGCCGGCCAGCGTTGTTGACCCATCGCGAGGTCCAGACGGTATTCCATGAGTTTGGGCATCTGCTCCACCACCTGTTGGGCGAGGTGGAGATCAAGTCGCTCAACGGCACCAATGTCGCCTGGGACTTCGTCGAACTGCCCTCGCAGCTCATGGAGAACTGGTGCTGGGAGCGGGCGAGCCTGGATCTCTTCGCCCGGCACCATGAAACCGGCGCGGCGATTCCCGAAACCATTTTTGGCAAGATGACCGCGGCGCGAAAGTTTCGGGCGGCCTCTCTCATGATGCGCCAGGTCGGCCTCGCCAAGATGGACCTGCTGCTCCACATGCGGACGGAGGCCTTTGCCGGGCTTCCCGACGTCGAACCGGCGTTGCGGGAGGCGATCGCCGATTGCCTGACGCCCACGGCGCCGCCGGCGCCCACCATTGTCAAGCGCTTCACCCATATCTTCGCCGATCCGGTAGGCTACGCGGCCGGATACTATTCGTACAAGTGGGCGGAGGTGCTGGAGGCGGATGCCTTTCAGCGGTTTCGCCGGGAGGGGTTGTTCAATGCGGCGGTCGGAGCCGAATACGTGGACAAGATCCTGAGCCGGGGCAACGCGGACGATCCGGGCCGCTTGTTCCGGGATTTCATGGGCCGCGATCCCGAACTCGATGCGCTGCTTGAGCGCTTTGGGTTGGCGGGATAACCCAGACGCTCACCCGTTCGTTTCCGGTTTGGCCGGCACGCGGCGCATACGAAGCATCCGCTCGATGATGCGGGGATTTTGCCGCAAATCGAGGACCGCGACAACCGTCGTTACGCCGGACTCGATGACAAAGTACATGCCGAAATAGGTGCGGCGGATGATCGCTCGACGAAATCGCCCATATTTCTTCGGAAAGAGCTCCGGATTCCACCCAATCCAGGAAACGGCCTCTTTGAATTTCTCGTGAAACCGCTCTCCGCCGCCGCTCTGCCACGAATCATAATACGCACGGGCGTACCGGATATCGTCCTCGACGAATTCGAGGAATTCAACCGCTTGGCTCCTCACTTACGGATGAGGCGCCGATCTAGCTCCGCCAACGAAATGCGCTTTGCCGAGCCCGTCTTATACGCGGACCACCTTTGATCCAATAGTTTCTTATGCGTTGCGGACACCGGTGAAGCGTCGTCGATACCCGACAACCATAGCTCCTCGGCCAACTTAAACCGCTCGCGTTTCGGCAGCATCTTCAGTTCCGGGAAGCTCGCTAGTGGCATGGAGAAAGCGTAGATCAAAGCCTTTTCTGGTCAACGGTGCTTTGGCGAACGCCCGGTTGACCTTCTACTTGGTTCTTGGGGAACGTGGGGGGATTCGCGTGGGGACCAAACGGGGAGAGCGTCCCGATGGCAAGGCGTTTTGAGGTCACACACCGCGGACCCATGGCTGACCAACTGCTCGTACAACTCTCTGCCCATGATGTAGATTCATTCGACGGGCGGCGATCCGGTCGATGGGCGGCAGGTGCTCGATGGCACGCTGTCGGCGGCGGGCGCTGGCGCGGCGCTGTCGCAGCCCTATGGGGACAACCCCTGAAATTGAGTTGAGAGGGAGGCCGTTCCGGATAGGATGGTGTCCAGCTATGAACGACGCGTTTGTCCACCACTCTTCGGGGTTTCTCTCCTCCGAGGTGTTCCTGCTCCTGTTCATCCCGGTTCTCCTGTTTTCGCTCTACGCGCAATGGAGGGTTTCGAGCGCTTACAGCAAGAATTCCCGCATTGCTTCGCGCAACGGATTGACCGGTCGGGAAGCTGCCGAGGCGGTGATGGCCCAGGCGGGCATCCACGACGTGACGATCGAGGAAATCGGGGGCCATCTGACCGACCACTACGATCCGCTCAATAAGCGGCTCTGTCTTTCCTCCGCGAATTTCCGCGGGACCAGCCTGGCCGCGCTGGGCGTCGCCGCCCACGAATCGGGCCATGCGATTCAGCATCAAATCGGATATCGGATGCTCAATTTCCGGATGGCGCTGGTTCCGGCGACGCAGTTCGTGTCCAAGGTGCTGCCGATTTTTTACATCCTGAGCTTTTTCATGTTTCAGGCGGTGTATTCCGGTCCGGTGCTCGACATTCTGATCATCTGCTATGCCATTCTGACCCTGTTCCACTTGGTTACGTTGCCGGTGGAGTTCGACGCCAGCCGGCGGGCGAAGGTTCAGCTGGTCGCCCTGGGCATTTTGAATCGGGACGAGATGGTCGGCGTGGACGAGACGCTCGATGCGGCGGCGCTCACCTATTTGGCGGCGTTCATCGGCGCACTGCTCAATCTGCTGTATCTGCTCTCCCGGCGGAATCGTTAGAGGGTTGCGTGGCGGGGCCGGAGCGGATTGATTTTCCGCATCGATCCTTTTCGCGGATCGTCCGGCTGCGGGCCGCCCCCTCGTGAGAGCATTTTCCTTTCAACGCTTTCTGTTCCTGGTCGCTCTGATCGGGTTTGGTGTGGCGCTTGGGGTGGGATTGGACCGATGGCTGCGGCCCATGCCGGCGCCCGTTTCGGTCGAAGTGGATGCACCGCCGCCACCGGTGCGTCCCGCCGCGCCGCCGCCGGGCGCCGCACCGTTGGCCTGCACGCTTAAGGTCTCTTTCTCCAATAACATCTATCCGTCGCTATTGCTGTCCCTGGGTTCGGCCGATCCCGAGTACACCCGTTGCCTGACCGTGGCGCTCGACGGGGCGGCCGAGGGCCAGAACTACCGGGTCGAAATCGCTTCGACCCTGCTCCAGAGCGCGGCGGTCAGTACCGTCCGAGCGACGGCGGGGCACTTTGAAGTCGAGCCGGACTTGCCGTGGAATTTTCAGGTGCTGCGGCGGGTGGCCCAATTGCGGCCCGAGACGATCGTGGTGAACGTCTACGGTCCAAAGGATGTGCCGATCCAGGCGAGCCTGACCTGCGTCGTCCACCCGGTGAACGAGGTGATTTCGCGACTGTACGATGCGGAAACTGGGGCGTGGGTGGACATGAGTCTGTGCTACGCCGCTTTCGTCAACGAAGACCATCCGTGGATCAACCAGATCCTCGAGGAGGCGGTGGCCAAGGATGGGCTCGCCCGGTTCAGCGGCTATGAATTTGGCGAGGAGTCGGTCGTGCGCCAAATGCAGGCGGTCTGGGACGCCCTGGCCGCCCGGGGCTTGAATTACGTCGACGTGGCGACGATGAGCGGAGGGGTGCCGAATGTGGCCACGCAATACGTGCGTTTTCTGGATCAATCGATCCGCGACCAAGGGGCCAATTGCGTCGACGCGTCGGCGCTGTTCGCTTCGGTCTTCCGCCGCATCGGGCTGCGTCCGGTCCTGCTGTTCCGGCCGGGCCATTGCCTGGTGGCGGTGTACGACTCGGCCCAGGGCGGCCATCTCTTGGCGGTCGAAACGACGATGCTGAGCAGCGCCTCCTTTGGCGAGGCGTTCAAGTACGGCTCCCAGGAACTGGGCGGGATCGTGCCGCACCTCGACAGCCCGGGCTATTCCTCGGTCGACATCGCCGGAGCTCGCCAGTCGGGCGTGCGGCCCATCGAATACGACGATGGTCATTGATCCGTTCGCCTCGCCCTGGTTTGCCGCCGCCCTGGGCTTGGTCGCCCTGCGGCTGGCCGCTTCGCTCGTCTTGGCTGCGCTGAATCGCCGGGAGGTGCGCCGGCACATGGCAGCGCCGCCGGCCGCGGCGGCAGCCATCATGGATGAGGCCACCTATCAGCGGGCGGTCGAGTACACGCTCGTCAAATCCCGTTTTGGCGACGTCACCGGGGTGGCCGATGCGATCCTCCTGATCGCGGTGCTGGCGAGCGGACTCCTGCCGCGCCTGTATGCGCTGGTGACGGCCTGGGGCCGGCCGGGAGCGTCCTGGACGGGCGCGATCTTCATCCTTCTGGCTCTGCAGGTGTTCGGGCTCTGCGCCCTGCCGTTCGACGCTTGGGAGAACTTCCGGATCGAGCGCCGGTTTGGCTTTAATCGGCTCACCCTGGGGCTGTGGCTCACCGATCAATTGAAGCAGGTAGCCTTGTCTGCGGCGATCGGCGGACCCGTCCTCTGGGCGCTCCTGGAAATCGTTCGCCGGATGGGCTCTGCGTGGTGGATCTGGGCGGCCGTCCTCGTGTTCGCAATCCAGGTGGTCATGCTGCTCGTCTATCCGCGCTTTATCCTGCCCTGGTTCAACCGATTGACGCCCCTGCCCGACGGCGAATTGCGCGCGCGGCTCGTGGCGCTGGGCGAGCGGACGGGCTTCCGGGCGGGCGTTATCGAGGTGATGGACGGCAGCCGGCGTTCGGCCCATTCCAATGCCTATTTCACGGGCTTTGGGCGGTTTCGGCGGATCGTGCTATTCGATACCTTGGTGGCGCAGTTGAAGCCGGAGGAACTCGAGGCCGTGCTGGCCCACGAAATCGGCCACTACCGCTGCGGGCATATTCCGAAATTCATCGCCCTGTCGGCCCTGGGGTTGGCGGCTGGTTTCGGCGCGCTGGCCGCCGTCCTGCACGCCCCCGGCTTCGCGGCGGCGTTCGGCTTTCCGGCCGGCGCCCTGGCGCCGTCGTTCCTCTTGTGCGGCTGCCTGGGCGGGGCGGCGACGTTCTGGCTCGCGCCGGTGATGAGCGCACTGTCCCGCCGGTATGAGTACCAAGCCGACGCCTTCGCCCGCGCGGCGATGGCGGGCCCCCAGGCCCTGATCGGAGCCTTGCGCCGGCTGGCGGAGAAGAACCTTTCCAATTTGACGCCCCATCCCGCGTACAGCGCGTTTTTCTATTCGCACCCGACGTTGGTCGAGCGCGAGCGGGCGCTGAACCGGGAGACCTGAGGGTCCCGGCGGTTCCGGATCCACGCCGGCCCGCCTGAGCCGATCACCAGTGGGCGTAGTCGCCCCGGTCCAGGCCCTTGATGAATTCGACGAGCAGCCGGACACAGTCCTCCACGTCTTTCAGGTCGACGATCTCGCTCGGCGTGTGCATGTAGCGCAGGGGCACGCAGACGAGCCCGGTGGCGACGCCGCCGCGGGTGATCTGGACGGCCCGGGCGTCGGTGCCGGTGGGGCGGGCTTCGCCCTCCACCTGATAGGCCATCTCCAGTTTCTGGGCCGCGGCCACGAGGCGCTGGTAAATCTTGGGGTTGATGTTCGGGCCCCGGGCGATCGCCGGGCCGCCGCCCAGGCGGACCTCGCCGAACTTGCGGTTGTCGCAATCCGGATGGTCGGTCGCGTGGGTGACGTCGACCGCCACCGCGAGGTGGGGATTGACGGCGTAGGTCGCCGTCGTCGCGCCGCGGACGCCGATCTCCTCCTGGGCGGTGGCCACGGCCACCAGCTTGGCGACGGGCGGGCGCTTCTCGCGGGCCAGGCGGATCAGGACCTCGCCCACGATATAGGCGCCCACCTTGTTGTCGAAGGCCCGCGCCGTGCCGATGCTGCCGTGCAGCAACTCAAAGCCCTGGTCGTACGTGGCCACGTCGCCGATCGCGATTCGCTCGAGGGCGTCCGCCTTGGAGCGGGCGCCGATGTCGATCCAGATATCGTGCAGTTCGGGCACCTTCTTCCGGTCTGCGTCGTCCAGCAGATGGATGGCCCGTTTGCCGGTCACGCCTTTGACCGGCCCGCCCCGGGCCTGGATCACCACGCGCCGGCCCGAAATGATCGAGCGGTCGTGGCCGCCGATGGGCTGAAAATAGAGGAAGCCGTCCTTGTTGACGAAGGTGATCATCAGCCCCAATTCGTCCATGTGGCCGGCGAGCAGAACGGTCGGGTCGCCCGCGGGGTTGAGGGTGGCGATCCGGTTGCCCAGCGGATCGTCGGCATAGGCGTCGGCCGCGGGCTTGACGTGCCGGTCGAACACGGCTTGCGCCTCGTATTCCGAGCCCGAGGGCGAACGCGCGTCGAGCAGCTGGGCGAGGAAGGGCGGAACGGCGGGGGTCTTGGGCATCAGAATTCGGCGTCAATCGATTCGCAGAAATAGTGGATCAGAAACAAATGGCATTCCTGGGCCGCCGCCGCCCGCGATCCGGGAATGATCAGGTCGCAGTCGGCCAGGCCGCGGCAGCGTCCGCCGCCTCGGCCCAGGAAGGCGAGCGAGGCGACGCCCGCGGTCTTGGCCGCGGCCAGCGCTTGGGCGATGTTGGCCGAATTGCCGCTCGAGGTGAACACGACCAGGAGGTCGCCGGGCCGACCGAGCGCGGCGACCTGGCGGGCAAAGACTTCGTCGAATCCGAAATCGTTGCCGATGCACGACAGGAGCGAGCCGTCGGGCGTCAGCGCCACGGCCGGCAGGGCCCGCCGGTTGCGCGCGTAGCGGCCGACCAGTTCGGTGGCCAGGTGCGAGGCTTCGGCCGCGCTGCCGCCATTGCCGGCCGTCAGGATCTTTCCGCCGCGCCGCAGGGTATCGAGGATCATCCGGCCCGCCTGGTCGATGGCCGGCCGGATTTGCGCGAGTGCGTTCAGGGTCCGAGTCGATTCGGCGACGCAGTCTTCAAAAGTCATCGGGGCATGGTTAGCGCCCGGCCCGATCCGCGCAAGCCGGCACTGGTGCGGCGATGGGGCCGCGCGGCGGAGCCGGGGGACGCAATTGCGCGCCGGCGGCGGCTTGGGGATTGCCCGGGATGCCGGGGGTGGGAATAATTTTCCGGCATGCTGCTGCGGTCGCTCACGCTCCAGGATTTTCGCAATGTCGCGCTGGCGACCTTGGAATTTTCCGGGACCCGCCAGTTCTTCGTCGGCGCGAATGCCCAGGGCAAGACCAACGTCTTGGAGGCGGCCGGCTGCCTCACGGCGCTGCGCTCGTTTCGCACGTCGGATGCGGCCGCGATGATCCGGCACGGGGCGGCGGAGGCGGGCATCGGCTATGGAATCGAGCGCGAGCGGCCCGGACCGGCGCGAGTGGCCGTCCGGTTTCGGGCCGACGGCAAGGAGCTGTGGTGGGACCAGGAGAGGATGCGGCGACTGGCCGACCATCTGGGGCAATTTCCCGTGGTGGCGTTCTCCTCGCAGGATCTGCAGCTCGTGCGCGGCGGCCCGCCCGGCCGTCGGCGCTGGCTGGACCTGACGCTCAGTTCGATGGACGCGGAGTACTTGCGGGTGCTGCAGGCCTACACGCGGGCGCTGGCCGAGCGCAATCGCCTGCTTAAGTCCACGCAGCCGGCCGCCGCGGAATTGGTCGCGTTCGAGCACGTGCTCGCCGAGGCGGCCGCGGGCTTGGTCCGCCGGCGGCTGGCCGGATCGGCCGAGTTGGCGGCGGCGTTTGCCACCGCGTACGGTCGGCTCTGCGGGAACGCGGAGCCGGTGGGATTTGCCTATGCGGCCGCCGTCGAGGAAACGTCGGCCGATGCCTGGCGGGCGCGCTGGGAGCAAGGCCGGGCGGCGGACCTGCGGATGCGCTCCACGCTGCACGGGCCGCATCGCGACGATGTGCGGCTCCAGGTCGGCGGCGCCGGGGCGCGCGATTTCGGCTCGGAGGGTCAGCAGCGCTCGATCGTGCTGGCATTGCGGCTGGCCCAGGCGGCGTGGTTTCACGCGCGCAGCGGGGTGCGCCCGGTCCTGTTGGCCGACGATGTCCTGGGCGAACTGGATCCGGAGCGCCGGCGCGCGTTCTGGGCGGCGCTCGACCCGGAGGCGCAGGTCCTGGCCTCGGGCACGGGATTGCCGCCGGCGGAACTGGGGGCTTGGCAGGTTTTTGCGGTGGCTGCTGGTCGCTTCCTCGAGCAGCAGCCAGCCGCCGGTTGACACCGGGGACGGGAGCGAGCCTGATGGGTTTCATGCCGGGCATTTTGCCGAAGTTCTCCCGTAGGATAGGGGTATTCGGGCCCGGGTCCGCGCTAGGGCATTTTCAAGAAAACTGTGGCCGTTCCGAATGCTATCTCTCAGAGGGCGATGACCTGTGAATAGCGGCTACAGTCCGACTGAAACTGCTCTAGGGAACTACTGGGGCTGAATCGTCCATGGCCAAAATGAACGTGCGCCAGATGTGGAAGGCCAAGCTCGAGGGCCGCTTGGCGCCGGTGGTGGAGCGGGCCGCGAACTCGGCCGCGGGCTCCCAAGTCGGGATGCAGATGCAGCGCCGGCCTTTTTCCGGACGGGTGCTCGGGATCGATCCGTCGTTGCGGGGCACCGGGCTCGCCCTGGTGGAGTTTGTGCCGGGTCGGCCGCCCTTGCTTCTGCATTGCCGCACGGTGCTCGTGCCGGCCCGTCGATCCATGTCGGAAGCCTTGGCCGAGATTCATCGCGCGGTGGTGGCCGTGCTGGGACAGGCCGCTGTGCGGCACGTGGCGCTCGAGCAGACGATCTACGTCCAGAATATCCGGACGGCGCAGATTCTGGGCGCGGCGCGCGGGGCGGCGATCGCCGCGGCGGCGCTAGCCGGCTTGGAGATCTTTGAATATCCGCCGCTGCGGGTAAAACAAG
>CAZWMF010000012.1:0-17378 GCA_964634535.1 uncultured Opitutaceae bacterium
GCATCGGTACACCGAGATTCGCAACGCGAAGGCTCAGCGGGACTATTTTATCGAGGATCGCTTCGAGGCCGGCATCCAATTGCGCGGCACCGAGGTCAAATCGATCCGCTCGGGCAAGGCGCAGATTTCCGACGCCTTCGGCCGGGTGGAAAAAGGCGAGGTCTGGCTGCACAACTCCCATATCGAGCCCTACGCCTTCGGCAACATCTTCAACCACGATGCGAAGCGGATCCGCAAGCTGCTCCTGCACCGGCACCAGGTGCGCAAGATCGCCGAGGCGCTCGCGGCCGGCGGCCGCACGCTGGTTCCCCTGCGCATGTACTTCAAGGAGGCCCTGGTGAAGGTCGAAATCGCGCTCGCCACCGGCAAGAAGCTTTTCGACAAGCGCGAAGACTTGAAGAAAAAGGCCGAGGTGCACGAAATGCGGAAGGCCTTCCGCTATCGCGGCCCATGAGCGCGGTCCGCGACACCGTGACCGTGCGGGTGCCCGGCAGCACGTCGAATTGCGGCGCCGGCTTCGACACGCTCGGCCTGGCCCTAAACGTGTACAACCGCGTGACGCTCGGCCCGAGCCGGGGCGACGTTCCCGTGCCGGACCGGCCGTCGGATGGACGGGCCCAGGCGATGGTGACGGAGGCCGCGCGCGCATTCTTTGCGGCGGCCGAAATGGCCCCGGTGGGCTTTGTGTATCGGATCGACGGCGATGTGCCGCTCGCCCGCGGGCTCGGTTCGAGCATGACGGTGATTGGCGGGATCCTCGGAGGGCTGAACGCCCGGCATGCGGCCGGCTGCACCCGCGCCGGCCTGGTGCGGATCGCCACCGCGCTCGAGGGCCATCCGGACAATGCGAGCGCCGGCATCCTGGGCGGGTTTTGCGTGTCGCGCTGCGACCCGGAAACCAACGCCTATCGCGACACCGTCCGCTTTGCCGTGCCGGCCGACTTGGCCTTTGTGGTCGCTTCGCCCGACCTGGAGCTCTTGACCAAGGAATCGCGCGGGGCCCTGCCGGCCGCGCTGCCGTTTTTTGACGCCGTGCGCAGCGTCAATAGCGCGGCCTATTTTGTCGCGGCGTTCGCGACGGGCGACTACGCAAAGCTGCGCCACACCGGCGGCGACTTTCTGCACGAGCCGTATCGGTTGCCGAAAATCCGCGGCGGGCGCGAGTCGATCGCCGCGGGCATTGCGGCCGGAGCCCACACGGGCTGGCTGAGCGGCAGCGGTTCGAGCGTCTTGTGCGTCGCCTCCCGGGCGGCCGCCCCGGCGGTCGAGCAGGCGATGGGCGGTGCCTTTGCCGCGCAGGGCGTGACTTCCCGGTGCCGGGTGCTGGCCGGCGACAACACCGGCCTGCAGGTCGAGTGATCCACGTCGTTCTCTTCCAGCCGGAGATCCCGCAGAACACCGGCAACGTCGGCCGGATGTGCGCCTGGTCGCGGTCGCGCCTGCATCTGATCCACCCGCTGGGCTTCGCGATCACCGACCGGAATTTGAAGCGCGCCGGCATGGACTACTGGCGTTCGCTGGACGTGCACGAGCACGCCGACTGGGCGGCGTTTCAGGCGAGCCCGGACCGGCCGCGCCGGCTGTGGCTATTCACCACCCAGGCCGAGCGCAGTTTCTGGTCGGCGGATTTTGCCGACGAAGACGGCTTGGTGTTTGGCAACGAGGGCTCAGGCGCCCCGGAGTGGCTGCATGCGCAGCTACGCGAGCGGCGATTGACCATCCCCCGGGCCAATGCGGCGCTGCGCAGCCTGAACCTGTCGACCGCGGCTGGCATCGGCTGCTACGAGGCGCTCCGCCAAACGAGGCTGCTTGGCGACTGAGTTGGATATCGGGCGGATTTGCGCCGACTTCCGTGAATCGGGCGGTTAGAGTTCGGCGGCGCGCAGGCAGGCGACTTCCCGATCCTGGAAGGGCACGAGCGGGGGGACCGACTCTTTGCAGCGATCCTGGGCGTGCGGGCAGCGTGGATGAAAGGGGCAGCCGGCCGGGGGATCGGCGGGCGAGGGCGGGTCGCCCGGCAGGACGATGCGTTGGCGCGAGCGCTCGCGGTCGGGGTCGGGAACCGGAATCGCGCTCACCAAGGCGCGGGTGTAGGGATGGGCCGGGCGGGCGATCACGGCCGCGGCGGGCCCCAACTCCACGATCCGGCCCAGGTACATGACCGCGACCCGGTCGGAGATGTGCTTTACGACGGACAGGTCGTGGGCGATGAAAATCAGGCTCAAGTGCATGTCGCGCACGAGCGCGGCGAGCAGGTTGAGAATCTGGGCCTGGATCGAGACATCGAGGGCGGAGACGGGCTCGTCGGCCACGATCACCCGGGGCTCGAGCGCGAGCGCGCGCGCGATCGCGATGCGCTGGCGCTGGCCGCCGGAAAACTCGTGGGGATATTGCCGCACGAAGCGCGGGGCCAGTCCCACCCGGCCCATCAGGTCGGCCACGCGGGCCGGCACCTCGGTCGGCGGACAGATCCGGTGCACGCGCAGGGGCTCGGCCAGGGCGGCGTAGACCGTCATCCGCGGATTGAGCGAGGCGTACGGATCCTGGAAAACCATTTGCAGGGCCCGCCGGCCGGCCCGCCGTTCCGCCGCGCTGGCCGGCCAGAGGGGCCGCCCGTCGAGCAGCGCCGTGCCGCCGGTCGCCGGCACCACCTGCAGGAGGGTGCGCGCCAACGTGGATTTGCCGCAGCCCGATTCACCGACCAGGCCGAGCACCTCGCCGCGGGCAAGCGTCAGGCTGACGCCGTCCACCGCCCGGACGGCGCCGATTTGGCGGCGGCGGAAAAACCCGCGGTGAATCGGGAAATGGGTCCGCAGGTCGCGCAGTTCGAGGAGTGGCTCGGGCATGGGCGCTAGATTTCGCCGGCCTGCACGCGCAGGCAGGCCTGCGCGTGGCCCGGGGCCACTTCGGCCAGGACGGTCGGCGTCGCGTGGCAGCGGTCGACCGCGCGAACGCAGCGCGGGGCGAACGGGCAGCCCGCGGGCAGCCGGGCCGGGTCCGGCGGGAGGCCGGGGATCGTGAAGAGTTCGGCGCCCTGCGGTTGGATGCCCGGGATCGAGCGCTGCAGGCCGAGCGTATAGGGATGCCGGGCCTGATAGAAAAGCTCCCGGGTGGGCGCCGCCTCCATGATCCGGCCCGCGTACATGACCTGCACGCGGTCGCACAGGCCGGCGACCACGCCGAGGTCGTGAGTGATGAAGAGCACTGCCATGGCCCATTCGCGCTGCATCGTACGGATCAGGTCCAGGATCTGGGCCTGCACGGTCACGTCGAGGGCGGTGGTCGGTTCGTCGGCGATCAGCAGTTCGGGCCGGGTGATGAGCGCCATCGCGATCATCACCCGCTGGCGCATGCCCCCGGAGAACTCGTGGGGAAACTGCCGCAGGCGCTTGTCCGGATCGTTGATCCCCACTGCGGCGAGCATGTCCCGGCCGCGCTGGCGGGCGGCCCGCCGGCCGATCGACTCGTGGATGATCAACGGCTCGATCAGCTGGTCAGCGATGCGCAGGTACGGATTGAGCGAGCTCATCGGATCCTGGAAGATCATCGCGATGCGCTTGCCGCGGATCGTCCGGGCGATCCGGGGCGGACAGTGCAGCAGGTCGACGCCGTCGAACCAGGCGGTGCCGCTGACGATCCGGCCGGGCGGCTGCGGCACGAGCCCCATCAGCGAATAACCGGTGACCGACTTGCCCGAACCGGACTCGCCCACGAGGCCGAGGGTTTCGCCGCGCTCGATGGAAAAACTGACGCCGTCGACCGCGCGCACCACGCCGCCGCGGGTGTGGAAATGCAGGCGCAGATCGGCGACGGAGAGCAGGCTCATGACCGCGCGGAGGGGACGGACCCGGGTTGGCCGACCGGCCGGCTGTCCGGCGCGGCCGGCAGGAGCGTGCGGACGGAGGCGAGGACCTCTGCGGCGGGCAGGTCCGCAAGTTCGCCGCCGCCGGTCGGCGGGCAGTCCGGCGGCTGGAGCAAGATCCGGGGCGCGGCAAAGATCGGACCGGTGCGCCGCGGATTGGTCGGGCCGAAGAGCGCCACCAGCGGCACGCCGAGCGCGTTGGCCAGGTGCATGCCGCCGGTGTCGTTTGCAACCACCAGGCGGCAGCCCAAGAGCTCGCGAACGTACTGGTCGAGATCGGTTCGACCGGCCAGATCCCGCACCCGCTCGGCCGGGAAACCGGCCGCAATGGCGGCGGTGACCGGCCGGTCGGCGGCGGTGCCAAAGAGAACGAAACGCTGGTCGGGCAGGCTCGCGATCACCTGCCGCCAGCCGGCCGCGGGCCAGCGCTTCTCCGGGTTGTTTTCCGAACCGGCGATCAGCCCGATCCGGTCGGCGGCTCCGGCCGGCCCGCTCCAACCGGGGTGGCGCAGGGGAGCGTGGGTGATCGGGGCGTGCAGGCCGAAGGCCCGGAGAAAGGCTTCCCAGAGTTCCGTCTGATGACGACCGGCCTCGTCGAAGCCGGCGGGCACGGGGTAGCCGTGGGTGAGCAGCGGCCGGGGCCGGCCGGGCCGGACGAGGCCGAAGCGCTGGGGCGCGCCGGTGAGCCAGCCTTCGAGGTCGCCGCGGACCGAGTTGGTGAAGGCAATCCACACGTCGGGATAAAGGTGGCGGCGGCGGCGAAAGGCGGCGAAATACCCCGGGCCGCGCGCGGGCAGCGATTCGATCCGGTCGGCGATGGCGCAGCCGGCGAGCAGCGGGACCAGGCTCGCCCGCACGAACAGGGTGATTTCCGCGTCGGGCCGCGACAGCCGGAGGGCGCGCAGGAGCGGCAGGGTCATCACGACGTCGCCAAGCCAATTGGGCAGGCGCACCCAAACGCGCGTGCGCCGGGGCAGGGCATCGCGCCCGCGCGCCTTGAGGTCGTCGGCCAGCAGGTTGCGCCGGGACTCCAGGCGCAGGCGCCGGGCCGGCACGTCCTGGTTGCGCCAGCGGTTGTGGGCCCAGAGCCAGCTGGCGCAAAGCCCCGCGTCGGCGGCCAGGGTCTCTTCGAGCCAGCGATTCAGCGCGAGGGTCATGCCCGTGGCCGAGCCATCGCTCGCGATGCGGTGGGTTTCGATCGAGGCGCGCCAAAAGCCGGTCCGGCGCGGGTAGACGACGCGCAGTTCGGCGCCCAAACGGGCGGCGAGCAGTCCGGGCAGCCCCGTCGTCGAGCAGACCCGGTCGAAAAACAGGGTCAGGTCGCCGTGGTCGCCCGCATTCTGATCGAAGAGCACCGCCGCGCAGCCGTTCGCCCGGAGCAGGCGCACGGCTTCGGCGAAGCCGTGCTTGCGGGACAAGAGGGCCATGCCGAAGCGCTCGCGGCTCGCCTTCACATAGGCGTCGAGGCCGGGGTGGTCGAGCGGTCGAAAGATGATCCCAAAGGGCGGCAAGGGCACCGGGCTCAAGAGCTTCACCCAGGTTTGGCATTCCCACAGCGCCAGGTGCAGGGTGGCGAAAACGACCGGCCGGCTGCGCGTCGCGACCTCGCCGGCCCAGGTCGCGAAAGTGGGATCGAGCCGGGCGATCCGCCGAATGCGCCGTTCGGACAGGTGGGGCGTGGCGATCGAAAGGAGGCCGGTTTCGACGAGTTGGCGGGAGCTTTGCCGGGCGACCTGCCGGCGCCACGCGGGACTGCGCTCGGGAAAGGCATGGTGCAGATTGGACAGCATCAGCCGGTGGCGACCGGGCGCCACCCAGCGCAGCGCCTCGCCCAGCCCCGCCGTCAGGCCCTGCAGCAGCGCTTCCGGGGTTCGGGCGATGAGCCAGCCGGCGGCGGAGAGAAGAAAGGCCAGCATGCGAAGTTGAAAAATTTGACCCCGCGGGGTCCGGCAGGTCAATTGTTTGCACGCCACCTTCGGCGGCGTCCGGATCCCGGCCGAAGAAAACCCGCCACCCACCGTGGAGCGATGCCAAATCAAGTTTTATCCAAACCTCATCCCGTGACCGAGCTGCTGATCATCAAGCCGTCCTCCCTGGGCGATATCGTGCAGGGTCTGCAGGTCGCCACCTCGCTCAAGGCGCAGCGGCCCGACCTGCGGATTTCCTGGGTGGTCCGCGAAATGTTCGCGCCGCTCGTGCGGGCGTGCGAGGCGGTGGACCATGTCTACGTGTTCGAGCGGGCGGGCGGGGCCAAGGGGTTTCTCCGGCTGACGCGCGAAATCCGGCGCACCGCCTTCGACACGGTCTTCGATTTCCAGGGTTTGCTGCGGACCGGATTGATGACCTCGCGGGCGATCGCCGCGCACAAGATCGGCCGCAGCGACGCGCGGGAAGGGGCGGGCCTATTCTATCAACAGCGCGCGCCCCTGCCTCCGGATGGGCGCAAGAGTCATGCGGTCGATATCCTGCTGCAGTTTCTGCCGTTTTTGGGCGCCCAACCCGTGTTGCGCGGACATCTGCGCTTTCGCGAAAGCGGTTCGCTGCCGCTCAAGTTTACGGAAGGCCGGTCGGGTGCGCGTCCCATCGTGATTTTTCCCGACAGCCGCCGGCCGGAAAAGCGTTGGGGCGGGTTCAAGCAGTTGACGGAATTGCTCTTGCGCGAGCCGTCCGGAGAGCGTGCCGGTAAGATTATCTGGGCCGGCAGCAACTACTTGCCCGACCGCGGGGCCTTCCCCGCGGGTCGTTTCCTCAACCTGACCGGCAATACGAGTCTCGTTTCGCTGCCCGCGCTCATCGGCCGGGCCGATTGGGTCATCACCAACGATAGCGGCCCCATGCATCTGGCGGCGGCCCTGGGCGCCCGGACGGTCGGCATCTTCGGCCCGACCGATCCCCGGCTGTTCGGGCCGTACCCGCTGAGCGCCCCGACCAATTTTGTCATCCAGGCGCCGGTGGGCGACCTGCGGCTGTTGACGGCCAAGGACGTGTACGGCCGGATTTGCCGAATCCGGGATCGGCGCTGACTGGATGGGCTGAGAGGACCGCCGGCCGCCTGCTTTCCGGGTTGCTCCACTGGACTCGCCTGGGCTTAATTGGAGCCCGGGATGACCGATCTATAGAACGGTTGCCCCAATGCTCGGCAGAGTCGAAACCCCCAGCTGACCGGTTGGTGCCAACCCAGAATCCATCGGCGGTTAGACGCAACGGGATCCGCCCTCGTGGGTGGGGATTGGCGGCGCTCAGTCTTCTCCTCCTGGCTCCGGCCGGCGCCCGCGCCCAGACCTCGATGATCGCGGCGTCGCAGCCCGGCTACATCGAGGCGGGCACGCCCCCGTTTGTCGTGTTGGGTCCGGAGGCGTTGGGTCTCAGCGCGACGCCGGTCGATCTCCATCAGATGCCCGATGGGCGCCTGATGGTGTTTGGCCATGGGGAGTTTGCGCTCGGCGACGGCGTGCGCTGGGAGGTCTTTCGGCAGGCCCACGACGATCCGCCGATCAACACGGCGAGCGTGGCCGTCGACGCGGCGGGCCGGATCTACGCCGGCATGGCCCACGGATTTGGGCGCGTCGAATTTCGACCGGACGGCCAGTGGCGGGTTGCCCGGGTCGAGCGCCTGCCCGACGACCAGGGGGCGGTGGCCGCGCCCCTCACATCGGTCGCGATGGTCGGCGCCGACTGGTACTGGTCGTTCGGCAGCGGTCCGATCATTACCTGGAAGCCGGGCGACCCGCCCAAGACCATCGGCCGGTTGAACGCGCTCGAGCGGGTCTTCGCTCTCGGGCCCGACGTCTACGTGAGCGATCAGTCCAACGGCGATCTGTTCCGCCTGGAGGAGGGAGCGTTGCGGCCGGACGCTCGGCGCTTCGGCCGCTTTGTCGAGCAGGTGATCACCAGCGCCGTGCCCATGGACGACGGCCGGTCGCTCGTCGGGACGATCAATCTGGGCCTCCTGCGCCACGATGCCTCCGGCTTCCATCCGTTTGTCACCGGAGGCCCCCTGGCCGGCGCCCACCGGATCAGCGACCTGTGCGCCGTCGGCGGCGACTGGTTCGCGGTGGCGGTCGACAACGTGGGCGTGGTGTTCATCGACCGGAACGGGCGGATCGTCCAGACCCTGGATCGCTACGTCGACAACCGGCTGGCCCGGGTAAAGCGCTTGCTGCCGGCGCCCGGCGGGGTGATTTGGGCCCTCTTGAACGAAGGCATCGCCCGCATCGGATTCCCGTCGCGGTTCTCCTCGTTCGAACCGATGGTGACGACCGGCCTCGCCTTCTCGCAGCCGTATCGGCACGACGGCCGGCTCTGGCTCCTGGCCGATGGCCGGGCCCAGCGCGGAGTCTACGACGCCGACCATCGGCTGATCCGCTTCGACGTGGACACGCCCGGGCCCTACCTGACCTCGTTGGTCGAACTGGCCGGCGATTGGGTGGCCACGACCGAGGACGGCATTTTTCGGCACGAGGCCGACGGGCGCTGGCAACGCGTGGCCGGCGGCCCGGTCAGTCCCCACGTGCGGCCGATGCCGGTCGCGCCGAACCTTTGGCTGTATATAGCGCAGGACGAAGTGGGTTGGCTGCGGCGGTCCGGCGAGCGCTACGCTTTCGAGCGTTTCCCGGTGGCCGGCCTGGGCCATGTCTACGGGGCCACCCCCGATGCCCGTGGCGAATTCTGGGCGGAACTGGGCACCGGGCGGGTGGCCCGCGTCGCGGCCACCGCGCCGCGGCCCACCGTCGAGGTATTTGGCCCTGGCGAGGGGATGACCGAGGCCTGGGCGCAGGTCTTCCTGGTCGGCGGCGAGATCCGGGTCAATGCCCACGACCAGATCCTGCGCCTTGATCGGGGCCGCCACCGGTTCGTGCCGGACCAAGCCCTCGTCGACCGGTTTCCCTCGCTCGAGGGGGCGCTCGGCCGACCGGTCGACGACGCCCGCGGCCGGCTCTGGATCACGCGGCCGGACAACCTCGTGGTGGTCGACCCGCGCTCGCCGTCGACTCCGCCGTCGGTCGAGGCGGTGCCCGAAGGGCTGCGGCCGCTCTACTTCACGCCGCAGGCCGACGGCGTCGTTTGGATGAACGAACCCATGCGGCTCGCCCGGTACGATCCGGCCCTGCCCGTGCCGGCCGCCCCGCCGGTGCGCGCCCTCATCACGCGGGTCGACCTGCCGGAGAGCGGCATCGTGCTCTTTCCGGTGGACGGGCGCATCCCCAACCTGCCGGCCGGCACCGGCACCCTGGGCGTGCACTATCTCGCCGCCCCGGCGCCCTACGGCCGGCCGCTGGACTTCGAGGTCCGGCTGAGCGGGGCCGAAGGTCGCTGGGTTTCGACCGGCAGCGCCGGTTCGGTGACGTTCAACGCGCTCGATCCGGGCGTCTATCAGCTGCGGGTGCGTCCGCGGCTGGGCGCCGACGCGGGCGAGGAGGCCCGGCTGGACTTCGCCATCCTGGCGCCCTGGTATCGCACCCGGCCGGCCTACGTCCTGTACGGCCTGAGCGTGGTGGGCGGCGTCGGCCTGGTCATCTGGCTCGGCACCTTCTTTGTGCGCCGCGAGAAGGACCGGCTGGAGCGCCTGGTCGTCCGCCGCACCGGCGAATTGAACCGCCAGATCCTCGAGACCTCGGAAAAGACGGCCGCCCTCGGGGCGAGCGAGGAGCGCTTTCGGCGGCTGAACGCCGAACTCGAGGCCCGGGTGGCCGAACGCACCGCCCAATTGGGGGCGAAGGTGGCCGACGTCGAGCGGCTCAACGCCGAGCAGCAGGCGCTCATGCGCGACCTGCGGAGCAGCCAGCAGGCGACCGACCGGTCGGCCGCGCGCCTCCAGGAGGTGAACGCGAGCCTGATGGCGGCCAATCAGGAGCTCGAGGCCTTCTCCTACTCGGTCTCGCACGACCTGCGCGCCCCGCTGCGCAACATCACCGGATTTCTCGAACTGCTCGAGCGGCGCACCACCGGGCGGCTCGACGCCGAGGCCGCCCGCTTCATCACGGTCGTGCACACCGAGGTGGCCCGGATGGGCCTTTTGATCGACGATTTGCTGACATTCTCGCGGGTGGGCCGCGAGGAGATGCACCTGCAGGCGGTCGCGCTGGACCCGCTGGTCGGCGAGGTGCGCGCCCAATTGGCGGCCGAGGTCGGCGAGCGCGCGATCGACTGGGCGATCGGCCCGCTGCCCAGCGTGCGCGGGGATCCCGCGCTCCTGCGCCAGGTCTTCGTCAATCTGCTCAGCAACGCGATCAAGTTCACCCGGCGCGCGCCGGCCGCGCGCATCGAGGTGGGCGCCGCCGTGCCGGCGCGCGGCGACCGCACCGTCGTGATCTTCGTGCGCGACAACGGGGCCGGCTTCAACCCGAAGTACCTCGGCCGCCTGTTCGGCGTTTTCCAGCGCCTGCACAGCGCCCGCGACTTCGAGGGCACGGGCATCGGGCTGGCCAACGTCAAGCGCATCGTCACCCGCCACGGGGGCCGGGTCTGGGCCGAGGGGCAGGTGGACCAGGGCGCCACCTTCTACCTCAAGCTGGCCGCGGCCGAACCGTGAGTGCGCCCGGTCCGGCCGCTATTGGGTGGACACCCGGCCCGATTTTTTCTAAGGGATGACTATCTCTAGCCCCATGACGCTCTCGGCGCGGCGACGCATTTTGCTGGTGGACGACGATCCGGCCGGGGCCGAATTGACGGTGATCGCCCTCGGCATGCTCGACCCGGACGCGCGCATCGACGTGGCGGCCGACGGGGAGGAGGCGCTCGACTATCTCGGGCGCTGTGCCGGCGCCCTGCCCGACGCGGTCCTGCTCGACCTCAAGATGCCCAAGGTCGACGGCCACGAGGTGCTGCGCCAGATCCGCGGCGACGCCCGGCTGCGCTCGCTCAAGGTGGTCGTCCTGACCTCCTCCGACCAGCATCGCGACCGGCTGCTCAGCCGCGAACTGGGGAGCAATGCCTACCTGGTGAAGCCCGGCAGCATCGCCACGCTGATCGACCTATTGCGCGGCTGCGGCGAATTGACCCCCCCGGGGGTGGTGTGAACCGGATCGTGGAAGCCGCCGGCCGCCTTCGCCTGGTATACCTCGAGGACGACGAGAGCGCCTTTGAACTGGTGCGTGCGCTCCTCGCGGCGGAGGGTTTTGATTGCGATCTGGTGCGGGCGGGCGACGAGGCGAGTTTTCGCGCGGAGCTCGCGCCCCCGCCCGACGTCATTTTGGCCGACTACATGCTGCCCACGATCGACGGCATGGCCGCCCTGGAGATCTGCCGGCGGGCCTGCCCGGGCACCCCCTTCATTTTCGTGTCGGGCGCCCTGGGCGAGGCCATGGCGATCGACCTCTTGAAGGCCGGCGTGACCGATTTCGTGCTGAAGGACGCGCTCCCGCGCCTCTTGCCCGCGATCCGCCGGTCGCTGGCCGAGTCGCGCGAACACCAGGAGCGGCTGCGCACCGAGCGGCAGATCCATCTGCTCGACCAGGCGATCGCGCAGAGTCCGGTCGGTTTGGGCATCGCCACCACCGACGAGCGCCTGGTGTACGTCAACGAGCGGCTCTGCGCGATCACGGGCTACCCGCGCGAGGCGCTGATGGGCGGCCCGCCGGCGGTCGTGCGCTGCGGCATTCTGGCGCCGGGGGTGGTCGAGGAGATCCGCGAGCACTTGCGCACCGGGCGGGCCTGGCTCGGCGACTGCGCCCTCCGGCGCCGGGACGGCGGCGTGGTCACGGTGCGCGCCACCTTCACGCCGATCCGCGACGCCCACGGAACGATCGGCAACCATCTGAGCACGATCGAGGACATCACCGAGGCGCGCCACGACCAGGAGCGCCAGCGGGTGCTCGAGCGCCAGCTCTACCAGGCGCAGAAGATGGAGAGCATCGGCGTGCTGACCGGCGGCATCGCCCACGACTTCAACAATATTCTCACCGGCATCCTCGGCTTCGCCGAGATCGGCCGGCTGTCGCTCGACGATCGGCGCGCCCTGGGCGAGTGTTTCGACGAGATTCATCAGGCGGGGATGCGCGCCAAGGATCTCGTGGCGCAGATCCTGACCTTCTCGCGGCAGGGCGAGGCCAAGCTCGTGCCGGTCGACCTCGCCCGGGTGGTGGGCGACGCGGTCAAGTTCCTGCGCGCCTCGATGCGGGCGACCATCCGGATCGAGTCCCGCCTGGAGCCGGGCCGGGTGCGGGCCGATCCCACCCAGATTCATCAGATCGTGCTCAATCTCGCGACCAACGCGCTCCAGGCCATTCAGGACGAGGTGGGCACGCTGACCTTCGGGGTCGAGCGCGTGCTGGTGGATGGGGCGCTCGCGAGCGCTTTGCCGCAGGTCGCCCCCGGCCCGTGCATGTGCCTGACCGTGCAGGACACCGGCCACGGGATGGACGCCGACACGGTCGCGCGCATTTTCGATCCGTTCTTCACGACCAAGCCGAGCGGCGAGGGCACCGGGCTCGGCCTGGCGGTCGTGCAAGGCATCGTGCGCGCCCACCACGGCGGCATTCTCGTGCGCAGCGCGCCCGGCGAGGGCTCGACCTTTGCCGTGTACCTGCCGATATGCGCGGAGGCGCCGGCCGATGTGCCCAGTCCGCCGCCGGTCGGGGCCGGGCGGGGCGAGCACGTGCTGATCGTGGACGACGAGGTTTCGGTGGGGCACTTCGCGGGCGCCCGGCTGGAGCAGCTGGCCTACCGGGTGACGGTCTTCAGCGACCCGTACCGGGCGATCGCCGCCCTGCGCGCGGCGCCGGCGTCGTTCGACGCGGTCGTGTCGGATTTTGCGATGCCGGGGCTGACGGGTTTCGACTTCGTCCGGCAGGCGCGCGCGTGCCGGGCGGATCTGCCGGCGGTGATCATCACGGGCAATCGGTCGGCGCTGGCGGCCAGCCGGGTCGATGCCCTGCCGCGGCTGGCGCTGCTGGACAAGCCATTTACCGGCGACGATCTCGTGCGCGCGCTGCAGAGTGTCCTGCCCGCGCCGGCCTGAATCTTTTCAATTCAAACCGACCCGGACGGGGCGCGCTTCGCAAGGCCCGGACAACCCCAAGACCGGACCGAGTACTCACCGCAGTGGAGCGGGCCGCGCAGACGGTCCCCGATGGGGTTGATGAGCTGCGCTAGGCCCCGTCCGGGTCGGTTTGAATTGAAAAGATTCAGGCCGGCGCGGGCAGGCGCCAATCGTAGGTCTCTGTCCGCTTGCTGGAGGGGCGATTCGGAGGAAGTCCACCCAACCGCTGACGGAAGATCGACAAAGGCGGACTCCGTCCCGCCACAGCCCCCCCGAGCGAAGGCGGACATCGAGCCCTCCGCGCGAAGGCGGACCGTGTCGCGCCGTAGCCCCACGGGGCGAAGGCGGACGCTTGCCAGCCCGCAGTAATTTCCGCAGTCTGACCGTTCATGCTCGATCCCCGAATTCTCCGCGAAACTCCCGACCTGGTCCGCGCCGCGCTCGTGAAAAAGCACCTGGCGGCCGATCTCGACGGCGCCCTGGCCGCCGACGCCGCCTGGCGCGCGCAGCTCCAGGCGGTCGAGGGGCTGCGCGCCCGCCAAAAGTCGGCGAATGCGGCGATGGCCGCGCTGCCCAAGGGCTCGCCGGAGTTTCAGGCGAAGGTCGCCGAAATGCGCAGCGTATCGGCGGAGGTCAAGGCGCTCGAGGGGGGGCTGAAGGAGGCCGAGGAAAAGGTCCGGCAGGCGATGCTGGCCCTGCCCAATCTGCCCCATGCGAGCGTGCCCGAGGGGGCCGGCCCGGAGCAGAATCTCGTCCACGCCACCTGGGGCGATCCGGCTGCGGTGTCGGCGGCCGCCCGGGCCCATTGGGATATTCCGGGGTTCGACCAGCTGTTCGACTTCGAGCGCGGCGCCAAGGTGACCGGGGCCGGATTCCCGTTTTACGTGGGCGGGGCCGCCCGGCTGGTGCGCGCGCTCCTGCGGTTCTTCCTCGAGGAGAATGCCCGGGCCGGCTATGTCGAGGTGAACCCGCCGATCTTCGTCAACGCGGCCAGCGCGACCGCCACCGGCCAGCTGCCCGACAAGGAAGGACAGATGTACGAGACCACGGTGGACCATTTCTACGCGGTGCCGACGGCCGAGGTGCCGCTCACCAATTTCTTCCGCGATGAGATCGTGGAGGAGGCGGCCCTGCCGGTGAAGCGCTGCGCCTACACTCCGTGCTTTCGGCGGGAGGCGGGCAGCTACGGCAAGGACGTGCGGGGGCTCAACCGGCTCCACCAATTCGACAAGGTCGAACTTCTGAAGTGGGTGCATCCAAGCGCGAGCTACGAGGAATTGGAGGCGCTGCGGGCCGACGCCGAGCGGCTCCTGCGCAAGCTGGAGCTGCCGTACCGCGTCCTCTTGATGTGCGGCGGCGACCTGGGTTTTGCCCAATCCAAGAAATACGATCTCGAGGTCTGGGCGGCGGGCCAGCAGCGCTGGCTGGAAGTGTCGAGCTGCAGCAATTTCGAGGCGTTTCAGGCCCGGCGGGCCCAGATTCGCTACCGGTCCAAGGAGACCGGCAAGCCGGAGCTCGTGCACACGCTCAACGGTTCGGGCCTGGCGGTTCCGCGGGTGCTCGCCGCGCTACTCGAAAACGGGTTGCAACCGGATGGCCGCGTTCGGCTGCCGGCGGCGTTGGCCGAACATTTTGGGGCCGATCACCTGGTATTTGCCGTATGACCTCCCGGGCGGGCGGGATTTGGCGCAGCCGCGCGCAGCGGTTGGGTTTGCGCCTGCCCCGCAGCCGACTCCATCCGGCGGTGCTGGCCTGGGCCGCGGGGGAGAAAGGCGGGCGGCCGCCCCGGGGGGCCTGGGCGGTGGCTTTTTCGGGTGGCTCGGACTCGCTCGCCTTGTTGCTGCTGCTCTGGGCCCACTGGCCGGAACAGCGCGGCCGCCTGTGGGCCCTCCATTTTGACCACCGGCTGCGCGGGGCGGCGGCCCGGGCCGACGCGGCATTTTGCCGGCGGGTGAGCGCGGCGCTCGGCGTCCATTTCGAACTGGGCGTCTGGCTGAATGGGCCCCGCGCGCCGAGCGAGGCGGACGCCCGGGACGCTCGGATGCAATTCTTCGCCGGAGTTTGCCGGCGACGGCGAATCGGGGCCCTGTGGTTCGGCCATCAGCAGGATGATATCGCCGAGACGATGCTCATGCGGCTGGCCCGCGGAAGCGGGTCCGGCGGCCTGGCCGCTCCACGGCCGGTGGCCCGGCACGACGGGGGGCCGCTCCGGCTGCGGCCCCTGCTCACCTTGCGGAAGCGCGAAATTGCGGCGTCGTTGCGGGCGTGTTTGATCCCGTGGCGCGAAGACGCGACGAATCCGGGTGAGACTTTTTTTCGCAACCGAGTCCGCCAGCGGGTGATCGGGCGTTGGGAGGCCGCCGCCGGTCGCGATGCCGTCGCCGGGGCGGCTTGGGCCCGCGAGCTGATCCAGGAGGACGACGAGGCGCTTGAAGCCTGGACCGAAGCGCGAAAAGCCATGACCGCCGGCGGCAAATTGCGGCTGGGCCAATTAGTGGGGTGCCCCCGGGCAGTCTGGCGGCGCGCTCTCCATAAGTGGTTAATGGTAAATTGTAAGCAAATTGGGACATTGTCCCGGCCGGGCTTTGGTATCCTCTTGGCGGCCATCGAGCGCGGTCGGCCCTTCCGCCAAAGTGTCGGTCCGCGCACGTTTGCCGTCGTGGGCGGGGGGCATTTGCGAATCGAGCGAGCCCGGACGGCGAAGCGGCGGGTCGGTTCGGGCCGGAAGAGCGCAAAAGTTGCCTGAAATTGTGCCGAATGAGCGAACGGGGTGGGCTGGATGGCGGTCCGACCGATAACCTGTTATGATTCGGCTTCGTTTGACTTAACCTACGGGAACATCCACGCTAAACAGCCAGTCTCTACTCCCTGAATCAATGCCTGAGCAAGATCCCAGAAAACCTCGCCGTCCCCTCAAGAACCTACCCCCGGACCGATTTCAGCCCAAGGTGCTGCTGATCTGGCTGGCGATCGCGGCTCTTGCCCTCGCGCTACTTTACTACCCGGCGGCCATGTCGTCGGGCCCGGCCGACCGCACGATCGAGCAGGTCGTCGAAATGACCCTGAAGGGCGAGGTCAAGAACGGGATGATCAAGTACGGCACGGGTGGGGACCCGATGCGGGCCTCGATTTCGGGCACCTCGAGCGAGGAAATGACCAACGGCCGGGGCACCAAGACCCACGAGTTTCTGGCCGGAGGCCACCTGACCGATTCGGACCTCAAGATTCTTCAGAAGTACAATTATGCCGAGCCGGCCACCTCGACCTTGCTCACCCAGATTCTGGGCAATGTCGTTCCGCTGCTGTTTATCATCGGCTTGCTTTATTTCCTTTTCGTGAGGCAGTTGCGCCAAGCGGGCCGCGGAGCGCTCAGCTTCGGCAAGAGCCGCGCCAAGCTGCTCACCCGGGATCGCGACCGGGTGACTTTTGCCGACGTGGCCGGGTGCGACGAAGCGAAGGAGGAGATCGCCGAGGTTGTTGAATTCCTCAAGGACCCCAAGAAGTTTACGAAGATGGGCGGCCGGATGCCGAAGGGCGTCCTCATGGTCGGGCCCCCGGGCACCGGCAAGACCCTGCTCGCCAAAGCGGTTGCGGGCGAGGCGGATGTGCCTTTTTTCAGCATTTCCGGATCGGATTTCGTGGAAATGTTCGTCGGCGTTGGCGCCTCGCGGGTGCGCGACATGTTCGAACAGGGCCGCAAGAACGCGCCGTGCCTGATCTTCATCGACGAAATCGACGCCGTGGGCCGCCAGCGCGGCGCGGGGTTGGGCGGCGGCAACGATGAGCGCGAACAGACGCTCAACTCGCTGCTCGTCGAAATGGATGGCTTCGACACGACCGAGGGCGTCATCATCATCGCCGCGACCAACCGGCCCGACGTGCTCGACAGTGCGCTCCTGCGGCCCGGCCGGTTCGACCGGCAGATCTATGTCGATCTTCCGGATCTGGCCGGGCGGGAACAAATCCTGCGGGTGCACGCGAAGAAGATAAATCTTTCGGAAAACGTCGAATTGGGCGTGATCGCCCGGGGCACGCCGGGGCTGTCGGGCGCCGAGCTCGCCAATTTGCTCAACGAGTCGGCCCTCCTGGCCGCCCGCCGCGGAAAGAAGAAGGTCGAAATGGCCGATGTCGACGACGCCCGGGAGAAGGTGCAATTCGGCCGGGAACGGCGGCGGCTCATGGATGACGAGGAAAAGCGGCTGACCGCTTATCACGAGGCCGGCCACGCCCTGATCCAGGCGATCCTCGACGACGGCCAGATGCCCGTGCACAAGGTGACCATCATCCCGCGCGGGCGCAGCCTGGGCAGCACGATGTTCATCCCGAAGAAGGATGTGCTGACGCAGGCGATGAAGCGCATGCTCAACCAGATTTGCATGGGCCTGGGCGGCCGCGTGGCCGAGGAGCTCGTGATGAACGATATTTCCAGCGGCGCCGCCGGGGACATCAAGACGATCACCAAGATCGCCCGCCATATGGTGTGCGATTGGGGTATGAGCCCGCTGGGTCCGGTCGCCTACGGCGACAACCAGGATA
>CAZWMF010000013.1:0-1564 GCA_964634535.1 uncultured Opitutaceae bacterium
GCCAGCCAGCTCAAGCCCGGCGACTTCGACTGGGATCGCATCTTCGGCAAACTCGGCGCGCGCTGGCTGCATACCGGCGGCATCTTCGCCGCCCTGAGCGACACCACCCCGCCCCTGGTCATCGAAGCTGTCAAGAAGGCCCGCCAATATGGCGTCATCGTTTCCTACGACCTTAATTACCGCCCCAGCCTCTGGAAAAGCATCGGCGGCAAGAAGCGCGCCCAGGAGGTCAACCGCGAGATCGCCAAATACGTGGACGTGATGATCGGCAACGAGGAGGACTTCACCGCCAGCCTCGGCTTCGAGGTGGAGGGGGCGGATCCGAATCTGACCGTGATCGAAACCGACGCTTTCAAGAAAATGATCGGCCAGGCGGTCGCAAACTATGCTAACTTCCAGGTTGTCGCCACCACTCTGCGCAATGTGATCACCGCCACAAAGAACGATTGGAGTGCAATTTGCTATGCGCAGGGCGCATTTTACGAAAGCCGCGCCTACCCCGGATTGGAGATTCTCGACCGGGTCGGCGGCGGCGACAGTTTCGCCAGTGGACTGGTCTATGGATTCTTGAAATACGGGGATCCGCAAAAGGCCGTCGATTATGGCGCAGCCCACGGCGCCCTGGCCATGACCACTCCGGGCGACACGTCGATGGCCACCCTTAAGGAAGTGGAAAAGGTCCGATCCGGCGGAGGCGCCCGCGTGGTGCGTTAATCTTTGCCCTAATTGTGCCGATACCCACGGGTTAGGCGGCACGTGCAGCCTAAGCGCCAACATGCAATCCCCCGACCGCAATCCCCGAGTCCTCGTCATTGACGATAACCCGGCGATTCACACTGACATACGTAAGATACTCTGTCCAGCGGTCAGCGAGGCGGCGAGCACGGTGGCGGACCTGGAGGCTCAGATCCTCGGCGATGCCCCCGCTCCCGTCGCCCGGCTCGATTTCCAGGTCGATTCGGCCTATCAAGGTCGCGAAGGCCTTGCGTTGGTGGAGAAAGCAATCGCCGTGGGCCTGCCCTACGCCATGGCTTTCGTCGACATCCGCATGCCGCCGGGTTGGGACGGGGTTGAAACCACCCTGGAGCTCTGGAAGGTGGCGCCGGACATTCAGATCGTTATTTGCACCGCTTATTCGGACTATTCGTGGGACGAAATGCTGGCCAAAATCGGCGGCACGGACCGGCTGGTGATCCTCAAGAAGCCCTTCGATACGATCGAAGTCCTCCAACTGGCCAATTCGCTTACGGAGAAGTCGCGCCTGCAGCGGGAAACCCGGATTTACGCCGAAGAGCTGGAAGCGCGGGTCGAGGCGCGCACGGCCGATCTGCGGGCGACCAACCAGGCCCTCCAGGAGGAGATCGCCCGGCGCGCGAAGGTCGAGGCCGACCTCCAGCGGGCCAAGGAAGCGGCGGAAAGCGCCGACCGCGCCAAGAGCGCCTTCGTGGCCAACATGAGCCATGAGATCCGCACGCCGATGAACGGCGTGGTCGGGATGGCCAACCTGCTGCTGAACAGCCCGCTCAACGCCGAGCAAAAGGACTTCGCCGAGGTGCTCTGCCGC
>CAZWMF010000013.1:1574-5470 GCA_964634535.1 uncultured Opitutaceae bacterium
ACGCGCTGCTGACGATCATCAACGACATTCTCGACTTTTCGAAGATCGAAGCCGGCAGCCTGGACCTCGAAAAGATCGACTTCGACTTGGTCGACAATCTCGGCCTCGCCATCGATTTGCACGCGGAGGCGGCGGCGCAAAAATCCGTCGAGCTCGTGCTCGATATCGACGCGAAGGCGCCGCGCTTCGTCACGGGCGACCCCACCCGCCTGCGCCAGATCGTGCTCAATCTCGTCGGCAACGCCATCAAGTTCACCTCGCGCGGCGATGTCGTCATCACGGTGAGCGTGGATCAATTCCGTCCCCCGGACGTCGTGCTGCGCTTCGAGATCCGGGACACGGGCATCGGCATTCCGCCCGCGGTGCAGGAGCGGCTTTTTCAACCGTTTGTCCAGGGCGACGCGTCGACCACCCGCAAATTCGGCGGCACCGGACTGGGTTTGGCCATCTGCAAGCGCCTGGTCGAGCTGATGGGCGGATCGATCGGCGTGCGCAGCGAGCCGGGCAGCGGCTCCACCTTCTGGTTCACCATATCGCTGGGCCATCCCCTGATGGACAGCACTCCGGCCCAGCCCGAACCCACCCCGATTTCGGGCTGCCGCGCCCTGGTGGTCGACGACAACGCCGCCAATCGGAAGCTCATGCGCCATTTGTTCGTGCCCTGGGGCTTGCAGCACGGCGAAGCCGAAGACGCCGAACAGGCGTTGGCGGAGTTGCGGCGGGCAGCCGTCGCCGGCCAGCCGTACGATCTGGCGCTGCTCGATTTTCACATGCCCGGGATGGACGGATTGGGTCTGGCCGCCGCGATCCGCGCGGACACCCAGTTGCCCCAACCCCAGATGGTCCTCCTGACCTCGAGCGGCGAGCGACTGGCGCTGCCCGATCTGGCCCGACACGGGCTGGCGGCGTGCGAACTCAAGCCGCTGCATGCCGACAAGCTGCGCGTGACGCTTTCGCGCGTTCTTCGCTCCAATCCTTCGGCCGCCCGCCGCGTGGAGACCGGACCGACCGGCTCCGTCGAAGGCGGTCCACCCGCCGCCATTCTCGTGGCCGAGGACAACGCCGTGAATCAAAAGGTGACGTTGCTCCAGCTGCGCCAACTCGGTCACCGGGCCGACATCGCCAGCAACGGTCGCGAAGTGCTGTCCGCGATGGCGAACCGCACCTACGATCTGATCCTGATGGACGCCCAGATGCCGGAACTCGACGGCATCGAAACCACCCGGCTGATCCGCGAAACCGAAAAGCGCACCGGGGCTTCCGCCATCGTGCCGATCATCGCCATGACCGCCAGCGCCATGGAGTGCGACCGGACGGCGTGCCTGGCTGCCGGAATGGACGATTTTCTGCCCAAGCCGGTGCGTCCGCACGCCCTGCGCTCGATGCTCGAGCGCTACCTGCCCCGGCGGAACCGCTCAGCCGTCTCCGCGGCCGCGGGCTAAGCCTCCGCCTTGTCCCGCGCCAGCGCCTGACAGGCCTGGAAATCGATTTTGCCCGTGCCGAGCACGGGAATGCGCTCCACACGCACGATCGACCGCGGGATCCATAGATTGGGCATGCCGGCAGCCATCAGGTGCTCGCGCAGCACCTCCAGCGACTCAACCCGCGTGGTCACGAGCGTGAGCGATTCGCCCCGCGACGGGTCGGGTACCCCGACCACGACGACGGCCGGATCGCTGTCCGCGTCGATACCCAAGCGCTCGACCAGCTTTTCCTCCAGCCAGCCATGCGGGACCATTTCGCCGCCGATCTTCGAGAATCGGGAAAGCCGGCCGGCAATCGTTAGAAATCCGGCCTCGTCGAACGAAGCCAGGTCCCCGGTCCGAAACCAACCGTCCGTAAACGCCGCAGCCGCGGTGCCGGGTTCGCCCAGATACCCCCCGAAGATGTTGGCGCCTTTCAGCCAGAGCAGGCCGCGCTCGCCCACCCCGGCCTCCCGACCCGAGTCCGGATCGACGATGCGCGCGGTGATGCCGGGCAGCAGGCGGCCCACGGCGCCCATTTGCTTGCCCGATTGCGGCGAGGCGGTCGCCGTGGTCATGGGCGGATGCGGCTGGTTCACATTGGTGACCGGCGAGGCTTCCGTCAGCCCGTAGCCTTCGAGAATATCGATGTGAAAGCGTTCGAGGAATCCGCGGTGCAGGTCTTCCGGCAGCTTTTCGGATCCGGCGACGACGATCTCCAGGGTCTTCAAATCGGCCGGTTCGGCCTTGCGCAGGATCGGACGCAGGAACGTGGGGGCCGCGATCATCACGGTGGCCCGTTCTTCGCGGATCGCATCGATGATCCGGCGCGAATCGAGCGGGCTCGGCACGGTTGCCAGGCCACAGCCGCGCAGGATGGGATACCAGACGGTGACGGTGAGTCCGAAACTATGGAAGATCGGCAAACAGCCCAGCAGGTTTGCGGTCGCCGGCAGTATCGACATCGACGAAATCTGCTCGCAATTGGCCAGGATGTTGCGGTGGGTGAGCGGCACGCCCTTGGGGGAGCCGGCGCTGCCGCTCGTGAACAGGAGCGCCGCCTCGTCCCGGTCGCCCCGCCGCGGAAGGCGCAGAAGGTTGGCCACCATCTGATTGGGAAGGATCCAGGCGGCCAGGACCCAGGGCAGCATCCGACGTTTCCCGCCGGCCGCTTTGATCTCCGTCGCCAGGTCGAGGGAGCGGTCCAACCAAGGGAAGTCGGGGAAGCGGTCCCGGAACGCATCGGCGGTGATGAGCGTCTTGATGCCGGCCGCCTCCAGGCCGGCGAGGACCGCCGCCCGCCCGGCGGTGAAATTGAGGTTCACCGGCACCTTTCCGGCGCATTGCACGGCCAGATTGGCGAGAATGCAGCCGGCCCCCGGCGGCAAGACGATGCCCACGCGGGTTTCCGCAATGGTCTGCCGCCAACGGCGCGCCAGGACGGCGGCGACCGCGATCGCTTGGGCGGCCCGGACTTCGCGCCGTTCCGCCGTGCGATCCACCACGATGACGCGACCGGGTTGGCGAGCAAGGGCCCGGACGACCTCCCGGCCGACATGGCGGCGCAGGAACGGACGGGCCTGAAAGGCCTGCGCCCAAAGGTCGAGAATCGCCTTGCGGGCCCACCCCACCGTCGCCTGTTCCGGGGCGACCGGCGGCCCGAAGGCCACGCACACGGCCGTCGGCATCAGCCGGGGGGATTTCCAGAGGTACCGCTTCCCGGAGAACGAAAACACCGAGCCCCACAGCCCGTCGATGGCCGCGGGAATCACGGGCACGCCGGCGCGCTGGGCGATCACCGAAAAGCCGCGTTGAATCTCCATCAGCTGGCCCGTGCGCGAAATCTGGCCCTCGGCGAAAATGCAGACGATTTCGCCCGCCTGGGCGGCCCGAATGGCCCGGCGCATCGCCGTCGGCAACCGGCGCGGTTGCACTTCGATGACACCAGCCTGGCGAAAGACCCACTCAAAAAACCAATGGGGCTCCGGCCCCCGGTAACCCATGAAGCGCAGCGGCCGGGGGCAAGCCAGCTGCAACACCGCGACATCCGCGTAAGATAGGTGATTGCAGATCAGAACCGCCCCGCCCTGGGTCGGCAGATGCTCCCCACCCTCAACCCGCACCCGGTAGAGCAGGCGGGCCAAAGTACAGCCGATCGAATCGAGTGGCTGGGCAATGAACGAACGTCGACCCAGTCGAAACGTCATTTGCCGAAAATCCGGTTCAACAAGCCACCCGATCCGGCGGCGAGCTTGAGCAGCGCCGCCTGGAGGTCGGTCGTATCGGGGTTTTCCAAAGATCCTCGCACGTTTAGGGGGACAGTAAACGCCTGGTAGCCAAGGCTGTCTACCTTCGAATCGAGCGCATCCACCTTCTTGAGGGCGGCCGCCGACCGGCCGCGCGCCGACAGGGTGAAGCTGGCCTTCAAGGGCT
>CAZWMF010000013.1:5480-17318 GCA_964634535.1 uncultured Opitutaceae bacterium
GGTGGCGTGCAGGCGAATAAGATCGGCGCGATTGCCGTCAACGCCGTGCCGCGCTCGTAGCTGATGACGCCGCTGCCCGCCAGCCGCAACTCGGGCGAGATGAGGGCGAAATCGCGGATCTCGGTGTCCAGCAGCTCTCCGCGAGCCACCGTCAGGCTGAGCTGGTCGTAGGGTATGTCGGAAATCGTCTTGCCCAGATAGATGACGGCCTCGGCCGGGTCGGCAAAGTCGTCGGGCTTGTGCCGCCAAAACATGTCGCCGAATTTGTCGGCCACGCCCAGAATGGCGCCGAGCGCGCCACCGCCCTTGCTCTTCGGGGCGATCACCGCGGACAGGAGCCGGAATCGACCCCCTTTGCTGCGGGCCGTGCATTCGCCTTGGAGGGCCGACACGGCCTCGGCCAGGCTCGCACCCCGTCCGGCGGCGCTTCCGGTCACGGTAAACTGGCCTTCGAGCACCGCCGGCTGATCGGGATTGAGCCGGCGCACGAAGGGCGCCGGATCGAACCCGCTCAGGGTGCCGCCGAGTTTGAGCGTCCAGGCCTGCTCGGTGTCGCCGATGCGGTCGATTTCGGCCCCTCCGGTCAGGCTTCCCCCCGGATCGAGCTGGACCGATGCGTCCGTCAAAGCCACCCGGCCCGGCGCCAGGCTGAGCAGTCCCGTCAGCCCCGTGCCGTGGTCCGTCCCGAGGTCGACCCGGCGCAGGTTCAGTCGAAATACGGCCGAGCCTCGGGTCGCCGGCGGCCCGCCGGCTGGCCGCAGCCCGAATCCGCCGCCCGGCGCGTTGGCGAGAAAAGCGATCAATGGCACCGCATCGTCCAAGTTGAGTCGGTCGGCATCGATCTGCCCCCGCCAGCCCGGCTCCGGGGAGCCCGCGCTCCATGCGCCGTCCACCTTTAAGTCGGACCGGCTCGCGCCATTCTGAAATGCCATGGGCAGGCTAAATTTAACCAGGGATCCGCCGACGAAGTCCGCCTCCCCATCGGCGGTCAGCGCCGGCCAGGTGGCCGAAGACGCCGCCGAGCGGCCGGCCAGGCCCGTGCAGGCGAGGCGCGCCCGCACGGTGGACGCCGGGCCCAGACTCGCGGTAAAGTCGGCCGCCAGCAGGCCCGCGCTCAGGCGAATCGCGGAAGCCGGGACGGGCGCGCCGGTCGGGTCGCCGTCCGGCCCGCCAGCCCAGCCGGCCAGGGCCGGCTGACCCAGCAATGAGGGCAGATCGCACCGGACCCGCCCTTCGACTCGGAGCGGCTCGCCCTGACCCTCGCGCCGGCCCAGCTTGCCCTCGCCCTCGGCAATTCCACGCTCCCCGGCCATCAGTTTCACCGATTCAACCGCCAATTGCCAGCCGTTGACGGTGTAATCGGCGGTCACCGCGGCCGCAACGGCGACATTTCGCAATACCGGGTGGCCGGCCCAACCCACCGACACCGACGAATCGGTCAGTGGCGCGGTGGTCGCGAGGCTCAGCCGGCCCTGGTGGGCCGACGCCGCCAATTCGCCGCGGATCGGGCCGCCCGACCAGTCGAATTCCGGCATGAGGATGCGCAACCAGCCGGCCGGCAGACCGGCGAGGCTCAAGCCGAAGAGCGGCCGATCGGCCCGCGCCACATTCAGCTCGGCCGTGCGGGCGTCGAAACCGAACGGCTGCAAGCTGCGCGCCGAAAGAATCGGCTGCGCTCCCTGGGCGAAGGCCGCGACGCGATCGATTCGCCACGCCGAACCGCTGCGCGTGACATCGAAGTCGCCGGTCAGGCGCACCGTGCCGAGCGGGGCCAAGGCGGGCCGCCAGGATTCCAGCCGCTCGACCGCCGCATCCAAGCCGCCCACCACGTGCACGGCGCGGCCGCTCGGATCGCAATCGAACCTTCCCTCTCCGGCGACCACGAAGGCCGGCAGCACATGGCCGAGGGCGAACGGCGTCAGATCGTCGTCGGAGACGTTGATCGACCAGCTTCCCGCCGGCCGGCCGCCGCCCAGCGGCACGGTGAAGAGCACGGTGGCGATCGGTTTGCTTTCCCCGGAGATGACCGCGCTAAAACTCTCCCCGTCGGCCCCGCGATTGGCTCCAAAGTCGGCGATCAAGCGCACGCCCCGCGGCACCTGCGGGCCGAAAGCCGCCGCGTTGAGCCGCAGGCCGAATTGCGAAAACGTCCGCGGACTGTCCATCGCGACCGCCAGTTCGCCCTCGAAGTTCAAACTCTGGATAGCCGCGCCGGGCGCGCCAGCCGCCGCCAGGCGCACGACGAAGCGGCCCTCTCGGCCGTCGCCCAGACCACCGCCCAGGATATTGGTTCGCACCGCCGTGGGCGTCCCGCCTGGCGGCGGCGGCAGGATGATCTGTCCGTCCAGGTCCGCCCCGTCCAGCGTCAGGTCGACCGGCAGGCGAAGCCGGGCAAACCCGGTGCGGAAGATGTCGACCGTGGGCAAATCGGCCGGCGCCGGGTCGGCCTCCGCGCGCGCCTCGGGCAGGAGCGAAAACGGCCGTGCGCCCGACGGGGCTTTCGCCGCCACCATGCCCAAACTCGGCAGATGGGCCATCCGGGAGAGATCGAGCGTCCAGCCTGCGCCGACCAGCTTTTGCAGGACGACGCGGTGTTTCAGCAGCGCGGGCAGTGCCGGCATCTCCGCATGCAGGAAGGGCACCGTGAGGATGGCCCCGCCGCGCTCGATCCGCAGATCCACGAGGTCAACCGCGCCCAGACTCGCCTCGATGCGGCCGATCGACGAGCGAGCGCCCGCCACTCGGGCCAGCACCTTCCGGCCCACCCACGTCTGAAAGTCCGGGTTCAGGGCGACGACCGCCCCCACCCCTCCCACGATCGCCGCGACGGCAACCGCCAGGAGCAGGGACCGCAGAACCCTCATGGCCGCCTAGCCGCCGATTGCCAGGTCGTCGCCCAGGCCCATCGCCTTGCGCAGGGTGGCGTAGGCCACCAGGTAGTTAAAATTGGCTTGGAGCTGGTTCGTCCGCGCCTGGGTGAGCGAAACCTGGCTGGTCAGCACATCCAACTGCGTGGCCGAACCGACGTGAAAGCGCTCGTTGGCCAGGCGGAGCGCCTCTTGCGCCTGTTCCACCGTCTTGCGCGTCGCATCCACCAGTTCCTGCGCCTGCTCGAATGCGGAATAGTCCTGGCGCACCTCGACGTCGATCGCCAGCTCCTCCGCGGACTGGGCGATCCTGTCCTGCTCGAGGACCGATCGGGCCTGGCGCACCCGCCCCTGGGTCGACCGGCCGTCGAAGATGGACCAATTGGCCTCGAGGCCCACCAGCCAGCCGTTGGCTTGAGCCGCCGCGGCAATGCCATAGGTGCTCGCCGCCCCCGTATAGCCAAAGCCGGTCCATTCATACTGCCCCACGAGCGACGCGTTGGGATAATAGTTGGACCGCGCATTCTTGACCGATTCCTCCTGGGCCTCGGTCAGATGCGCCAAGCGCACAAGTTCCGGACGGTGGGCGCGGGCCGAGGCGAGCGCCGCGTCCTCGCTGAACTGCGCCGGCACGACGTCCAGACTGCCGACCACCTCGGGCAGGATCGCCGCGCCATTCGGCCCCGAGGGCAGACCGAGCGATTGGCGCAGTTGCTCGATGGAGACGCGGTAGTCGTTGCGCGCGCTGATGAGGTCCGGCTGGGCGTTGGCCAGCGAGACTTCGGCCCGCAGGACCTCGAAGTTCGAGACCGCGCCGGCCTGAAATTGGTTGCGGGTGTCCGTCAACTGCCGCTGGAACAGCTCCACGTTCTCCTCCTGCACCCGGACTTTCTCGCGATCGAGCAGCACCGTGTCGAACTTCGTGCGCACGTCGAGCAGCGCGGCGTCGACCACCGCCTGGAGCTGGTCGCGGGCCGCGTCCCGCGTGACCCGGGCTCCGCGGATCGCCGCGGGCACGCCCGGGTTGAACACGACCTGCGAGGCCTTGACCTGCGCCTCCCACAGCCGGTTCGACGGCGGGAAGCTTTGCGAAATTGCCGGATCGTTGCGCTGGTAGGTGCCGGAGGCGCTCACGTTCGGAATGGCCTGGCCGGTGACTTCGACCACGACGCCCTCCTGCTGGCGCACCTGTTCGCGCGCCTGTTGGATGGTATAGTTGTGGTCGAGCGCGTACCGCAGGGCCGAGCGGAGGTCGAGCTGCGCGGGCAGCGGCGCGTCCGACTCGGCCCGCAAGGTCAGGGCCACGCTCGCCGCCGCGACGGCGGCCAGCGCAAATAAGGTCTTTTTCATGCGTGAGATTTTTCGAGGTTGCGCCCTTCCAAGGCGTCGATTTCCGCCTCGCGGATCCGGTCCTGGGCATGATCCTTGGCGATGAGCAGGTAAACGCAGGGCACGACGAACAGGGTGAACACGGTGCCGATCGTCATGCCGCCCACCAGCACCCGGCCGATGGCATTTCGGGCAGCCGCCCCGGGTCCGGTCACCCACGTCAGTGGCAGATGCCCGGCGATCGTCGCCACGCTGGTCATCAGGACCGGGCGCAAACGGGTCAGCGACGCCTCGTGCACGGCCTCGAATTTGCTCTTGCCGGCCAATTGGAGCTTGTTCGCGAATTCGACGATCAGAATGCCGTTCTTGGCGATCAGTCCGGCGAGCGTGACCAGCCCGACCTGGGAATAAATATTGAAGGTCGTCGTGAAGGCATTGGTCCAATACGGGACGTTCGGATTGGGCATCCGCAGGAACATGAAGATGGCCGCGCCGAACAACGCCAACGGAAAGGAGCCCGCGATGATGATGAACGGATCGCGGAAGCTGTTGAATTGGGCGGCGAGCACGAGAAAGATGAGGATCACCGCCAGGCCCATCATGTTCCAGAAGCGCTCGGCGCCGCCCTCCTTGCGGAGCTGCCGCGACTCGCCCATGTAGTCGACGTGGTAGCCCTTGGGCAGGACGCGCGTCGCGTCATTCTCCAGGAACTTGAGGGAGGCCTCCAAGCCCTGCGCGGGCATGCCGGTCAGCGTGACCGCGTTGAGTTGTTGGAACCGGTTGAGCGAGCGGGCCACCGTCGAATTGTGGATGGTCGCCACGGTGCTCAGGGGCACCAGCTGTCCGCCCGGTCCGTGCACATAGATGTTCTCCAGTTGCCGCGGGTTGAGCCGGTCGACCCGCTTGACCTGGGAGATCACCTTGTAGCTTCGGCCCGAGATATCGAAGAAATTGATGTAGTTGCCCCCGATGCCCGCGGACAGGTCCGTGGCGATTTCCTTGAGGTTCAAGCCAAACGTGTCGACCTTGTCGCGGTCGATGTCCACTTAGGATTGGGGCTGGTCGAGCTTGATGTCCACGATGGGCGGGAAAAAGAACAAGCCGCTCTTGGCCGCATCCAACGCGATGGTCTGGGCCAGGGGCAGCAGTTGGTCGTAGTCGGCCGTCGAGGAAATCACAAACTCCACCGGAAAGAAATCGCCGCCCGGCAGGGCCGAGGGCAGGCCCCCGTTGATCTGCACGCCGGGCACCGTCGCCAGCCGGCCGAGGACTTCGGGCATGATCCGGTAGATGCTGCGCTGGCGGTCGCCCCACGGCTTGGTGACCAGGCCGCCGATCATCTGGGACGGATTGGTTATCTGGAAACTGAACTCCGTTTCCGGAGACTTGAAAAAGATCTGGTTCACGGCCGCCGCATCGGGCTCGAGCTGATCCACGGTCGCCGCCGCCGGCAGTTGAGCCTGGGCAAAAATGACGCCCTGGTCCTCGGTCGGAGCCAATTCGCCGGATTGGGCGGCAAAATAGAGCATCACGACTCCGAGCAGGCCCAGCAAGCCCCAGAAAGGATAGACGAACGCACGATTGCGCAAGGCCACGTGCAGCGCGCGGCCGTAGGCCGACCGCAGGCGGTCGAAGCCGTGGGTGATGCGGCCGGCCAGGCCGCGCTCGTCGTCGCCCGTCCGCAGCAGATAGGCGCACATGACCGGCGAGAGCGTCAGGGCCACGACGCCCGAGATGGCGACCGTGCCGGCGAGCGTGAACGCGAATTCGCGGAACAGCGAACCGGTGAGCCCGCCGCGCAGGCCGATCGGCGTGTACACCGCCGCCAGCGTGATCGTCATCGCGATGATCGGTCCGACCAATTCGCGGGCGGCGGCCAAGGCCGCGTTCAACGGCGACTGGCCCATCGCCAGGTGCCGCTCCACGTTTTCCACGACCACGATCGCGTCGTCCACCACCAGGCCCACCGAAAGGACGATGGCGAGGAGCGTCAGCAGGTTGATCGTGAAACCGAAGGCCTGCATGAGGAACAATCCGCCGATGAGCGAGATGGGAATGGCGATCACCGGAACGATGACCGAGCGAAACGATCCCAGGAACAGGAAGATCACGACCATCACGATCGACAAGGTGATCACGAGCGTTTGCACCACGTCGGAGATGGCGGCGTGGATGTATTTCGTGCCGTCGTAGGCGATCTCGCCGTGCAATCCGGCCGGCAGCTCGCGCTGGATCTGGTCCATTTCCCGACGGATCCCGTCGATCACATCCAGCGTATTCGCATTGGGCAGGGGAAAGATGCCCATGAACACGGCGTTCTTGCCGGAGAAATGAACCTCGGTGTCGTAGTCCTCGGCGCCCAGCACGACGTCGGCCACGTCGCCCAGCCGAATGATCGATCCGTTCTGCTCGCGCAGCACCAGCTGCTGGAAGTCCTGGACCGAATGCAGGTCGGTGTCCGCCGTGAGGTTGACCTCGAGGAGATTGCCCTTGGTCGTCCCGAGGGCGGTCAAATGGTTGTTGGCGGCCAAGGCGGCGCTCACATCGGCCGGGCTCAGGTTGACCGCGGCCAGCCGATCGGGCTTGAGCCAGATGCGCATGGCAAACGTGCGTCCGCCCAGAATCTGGGCCGACTGCACCCCCGGGACCGCCGAAAGCCGCGGCTGCACGACCCGGGTCAGGTAGTCGGTGATCTCGTTGGGATGCAGAACGTCGGAGCTGAAGCTCAGGTAGGCGGCGGCGAACTGGCTGTCGGCCGACTGGATGTTGAGCACCGGGATCTGCGCCTCCGGGGGCAGCAGGTTGCGCACCTGGTCCACTTTGGAGCCGATCTCCGCCAGCGCGCGATTGGAGTCGTAGTTGAGGCGCAGACGGGCGGTGATCGTGGAAACGCCCTGCGAACTCTGCGACTGGAGAAAGTCGATCCCGTCCGCAGCCGCCACCGCCTGTTCGAGGGGCGTCGTGATGAATCCGCGGACGAGTTCCGGGCTCGCGCCGACGTACACCGTCGTCACGGTGATCGAGGCGTTCTCGTTGCGCGGGTACTGCCGGACGTTGAGGGTGAAAAACGCCTGCACCCCGGCGATGATGATCAGGAAGCTGACGACGAGGGCCAGGACAGGCCGCCGGATGAAAAGATCGGTCAGTTTCATGGAGCGAACCCGGGCTTAGCTGTCGGTGGGGACCGGGACGAGTTGGGCGGCCGGCGCCAGGGAATTGTTGGCCGTCACCGGCATGCCGGTGCGCAGCTTGAAGGCGCCCGCCGTCACCACCACGTCGCCGGCATTGAGTCCGGACAGCACCGCCACAAAATCGCCGCGCTTCAGGCCCAGCCGGACCAGCTTCTGGTTGGCGATCTGCGTCGTCTGGCCGGTGGCCTCGTCGCGGTGGGATTCGACGACAAACACCGAGTCGCCGTACGGCGCGTACACGACCGCGGTGACCGGCACGGCCAGCACCTTCTCCCGCACGGGCAACAGGACCTTGATGTCGACATACATGCCCGGCCGCAGGCGTTGGTCGGCGTTCGCCAACGTGGCCTGCACGCGCAGATTGTGGGTGGCCGCATCCACGTCGGGATTGATCGTCGTGATTTTCCCCAGGCCCGGCCGGGTCGGATAGGCGTCACAGTTCGCCTCGACGTCCTGGCCGGTCGCCACGTCCGCGACATTCTGCTGCGGCAGGAAGAAGTCGGCGTAGATCGGGTCCAGCGCCTGGAGCGAAACGATCGGATCGCCCGCTTTGAGATTCTGCCCCAGATTCACCAAGCGCACCCCCAGCCTCCCGGCAAAGGCCGCGCGAATCGACTTCTTGGCGATCGTGGCGCGAATGGCGTCGGCCTGGGCGACGGCCTGGGTGTAGGTCGCCTGGTCGGCGTCCAATTGGGACTGGGCGATCGTATTGTGCGCCAGCAATTCCTTCGATCGTTTGAGATTGATCTGCGCCAATTGGACGGCCGACTCGGCCGACCGCAATTGGGCCTCTTCGGCCGTGACGTCCTGCTGGACCAGCAGATCGCCCGCCTTCACCCGGGCGCCCGGCTCGAAGGCAATGGCGACCACCAGGCCGTCCAGTTGGGCGGACACGGTGACGCCCTGGACCGCGGAAAGCGTGCCGACCGAAGCCAGTTCGTGCTGCCAGGTGTCCTCTCGCACCGGCGCCATCGCCACGAAGGTGGCGGGCGCCGCCTGGGCGGCCATCGCCGCCTTCAGGTGCCGGATCATCATCGAAAATGCGCCGCCCAGCACCGCCACGATGGCGACCATGCCGAGCAGGGTGAGTAAGAGTTTCTTGACCATGGTTATTGCGCGTTGGTTCGCGTTGGCGGGACAGTTTGAGACTCGGGAATCGATTGCAAGAACTTCGCCGTCCGGGCGGGCCGGACGCTCAGGAAACGCCGACGGCAGGGCTCGCCGGCGCGGAAATGGATAGGACCTTTTCGAGCAGCCCGACCAGGGTCTTGCGCTCGACCTCCGACAGCGGCGCCATCAGCTGCGCCATCAGACGAAAATGCGTCGGCAGCACCCGGCGCAGCGCGGCTTCGCCGCGGACGGTGAGCTGGACCGACATCATGCGCCGGTCGTTCGGGTCGGGTTCGCGCCGGACGAGACCGTCCCGCTCCAGCGTGTCGATCAGTCCGGTCATCGTCGCCCGGGTCACCCCGGCCAAATCGGCCAACTCCGCCGGCGTCTTCGATTCGGGTCGGTTTTCCATTTTGTTAAGCAAATGGATCAGCACGACGAATCGGCCGCCCGAAAAACCCGATTCGGCCAGCGATACCTCCCGGCGATGGAGAATCTCGTCGGCCGCCCTCAACAGATGCAGATACGCCTCGGTGGCAGATGGATCCAGCTCCGGAAAATGGCGCGTGACCGCCAGCAAGTTTTCGTACCGGGGAATCTGCTTGGTGCACGAATGGTTCATTATGCGGCAGTCAGGTAACTAACTATTAGGCGCCTAATCAAATCCGTCAAGCACTGAGATCCAATCGCGAAACGGCCCAACCTAAGCTCCTGATTCGCGATAAAATCCGCCCAAAAACTCCACTCCGTCAGATCAGGCGGGCCACCGATACGAGGCGCTCGGTCGTGATTCCGAGTTCGACAAATACCTGTTCGGCCGGGGCACTGATGCCGAATCGCTTTATGCCGACAATCTTGCCATCCAATCCGACATATTTGTGCCAGAGATCGGGAACGCCGGCTTCGATCGCGACCCGGCGACGGCAGGCGGCCGGAAGGACGCTTTCGCGGTATTCATCGGACTGGTGTTCGAATCGAAGGAAGCTGGGAACGGAAACGACGCGCGTGCCCGCGCCCAATTGCTTGGCCGCTTCCAGCGCAATTTGGAGTTCGCTGCCCGAGGCGAGCAGAATCAGGTGCAAATCGGCGGTTTCCTTGAGCGCGATATAGGCCCCTTTCAGGACTCCGTTCCGCCGGGTCTCGACCGGGATTTCCGTCAAATCGGGGACCGATTGGCGGGTGAGCGCCAGCAACGTGGGCCCTTCCGTGCGCTCGACGGCCGCCGCAAACGCGCCGGCGGTCTCTTCGGCGTCCGCCGGCCGGATCAGGTCAAAGTCCGGGAAGAGGCGCAGCGACGAAATCGTCTCCACCGGCTGGTGGGTCGGACCGTCCTCGCCGACGCCCACCGAATCGTGGGTGTAGATATAGATGACCGGCAGATGGGACAGCGCGGCCAGGCGCATGGGCGGCCGCGAATAATCCGCGAATACGAGGAAAGTCGCGCACGACGGCCGGAACAGGCCGTCATAGGCGATCCCATTGCAGATCGCGGCCATCGCGTGCTCGCGAATGCCGAAGCGCAGGTTGCGTCCGGCCCGGTTGGTCGGATCAAAATCCTGATCCGCGTTGATATAGTTGTAGGTCGAGCCGTGGAGATCGGCGCTGCCCGATATGAGCAGGGGCGCCGCGGCCGCGATGGGCTGGAGAATGTCCCGGCCGGCCGCCCGCGTTCCGCTCATCTTGGCTCCGGCCGGAAACGCGGGAATCTTGGTTAGAAGTTCGGCGGCGGTGAGCTTATGGCTGCGCGAGTCGAGGAGGGCCGCTTTTTCCGGATTGGCCTGGCGCCAGGCCTCGAAGGTCTTCGCCCACTGCTTGGCCCGCCGGCCCAGTCGCTTCTTGTGTCCGGCGAAATACTCCTGGACGTCGTCGCTCACGAAAAAATGCTGGTCGGCCGGCAGACCCAGGCCTGCCCGGGCCCCGTCCGCAAACTTGGCCCCGCCCTCGCCGTGGGCTTTTTGGGTTCCCGCCACCTCCGGGATGCCTTTGCCGATCAATGTCTTGGCAATGATAAGCTGCGGTCGGCCGCTCCCGGCCTTCTTCGCCCGGTTAAACGCTTTCAGAAAGGCCGCCATGTCCTGACCGTCGATCTGTTGGACGTCCCACTCCAGGGCTTTGAATCGCCGGCCGGTGTCTTCGCTCTGCGTCTTGGCCGCCATCGCATCGAGCGTCACGTTGTTCGAGTCGTAGATCAGAATGAGATTGTCGAGCTTCTGGTGCCCGGCGAGCGCCACCGCCTCGTTGGCCACGCCCTCCTGAATGCAGCCGTCGCCGGCCAGACACACCACGTGGTAGTCGAAGATCGGATGCTCGGGGGTATTGAACCGTGCGGCCGCCATCTTCCCGGCAATGGCCAGGCCGACCGAATTGCCCACGCCCTGGCCCAGCGGACCGGTCGTCGCCTCCACGCCCGGCGTCATATGGAATTCGGGATGGCCGGGCGTGCGGCTGTTCAGCTGGCGGAATCGCTTGAGCTCGTCGATCGACAGATCAAAGCCACTGAGGTGGAGCCAGGAATACAGGAACATGCTGCCGTGCCCGGCGGAGAGCACAAAGCGGTCGCGGTTGAGCCAGCGCGGCTCGTCCGGATCAAGCGACAAGGCGTACCCGAACAGCACGGCCCCCATCTCGGCGCATCCCAAGGGCAGGCCGAGGTGGCCCGATTTGGCCGCGTTGACAGCGTCGATGGCGAGCCCGCGGGCCTGGGCCGCGGCTTTGGTGAGAATGTCCGTGGGTAGTGGCATGATGAAAACCGCCCACCCCTACGCTAACTCCCCCTGCGGGGAAAGCACGAAACGCAGATTTACGACGCCGCGGGCGCCGGGGCCGCCGGGGCGGTCTCGACCACGCGCCGTTCGCGTTCCTTGATCGCGACCGCGGCCTTGCCCGTACGGTTGCGCAGGTAATAGAGGCGCGCCTTCATCGGCTCGGACTCGCGCTCGATCTCGATCTTCTCGATGTTCGGGGAGTTGACGGGGAAAACGCGCTCGACGCCCTCGCCGTAGCTGATGCGCCGGACGGTGAAGGTCTCGTGGATGCCATGGCCCTTGCGCGCGATCACGATGCCGGAAAAAATCTGGACGCGCTCCTTGTCGGCCTCGCGGACCTTGGTGTGCACGCGCACTCCGTCGCCGACTTTGAAGGGCGGGATATCTTTTTTCACCTGGACGGCGGTGATTTCGTGGATGATCGGGTTCATGACTGTGACTTTATTTGAGTAAATCCGGACGGACTTGGACCGTCTTTTCAAGAGCACGCGCGTGCCGCCACTTTTCGATCGCGGCATGGTCGCCGGAAAGCAGGACTTCCGGCACGGACATGCCCCGAAACTCGGCGGGACGCGT
>CAZWMF010000014.1:0-17208 GCA_964634535.1 uncultured Opitutaceae bacterium
ATCGCCCTGTCCGACCGAACCGGCACGGCCCGCTTTCACGTTTCGCAGGGCCGGCCGCCCGAGCTGTTCAGCGGCGCCGAGTGGAACTACGGCAACAAATCGAGTTCGCTCCTGGCGCCGGCCTCGGCCGATCCGATGCACGGCTGGATCGAGTTCTCCGAAACGATCGAGGTGGCCTGCGACACGCTCGACCGGGTGTGCGCCGCGCAGGGTATCGGTCGGGTGGACTTCCTGCACCTCGACGTCCAGGGGGCCGAACTGCTCGTCCTGACCGGCGGCGCGGCCACCCTGCCCCGCACCACCGCCCTCTGGCTCGAGGTGACCGACCGCGAATTGTACGCGGGCCAGCCGCTGCGGCCGCAGATCGAGGCTTTCCTGCGCGGCCGGGGCTTTGCGCTGGTCTATGAGGACCGGCGGGAGATCGAAGGCGATCAGTTTTATGTGAATCGGCGTTCGCTGCGGGCCTGGGGCTATCGGGCCCGCCTTCGCCTGGGGGCTACGGCCCGCCAGGCGCGGCGCGGGGTAGGCCGAATCCTCCGAGGGGCGGGCTGAATCCTTGGGCGCCGTCACCCATCATGATCATCACCCGCCTGCTCGGTGGCCTGGGCAACCAGATGTTTCAGTACGCGGCCGGGCTTGCCCTGGCGGAGCGGCGCCGCACCGTGCTCAAGCTCGACGTGTCCTGGTTTCGGGAGGATCCGGAATACGAGGCCCACAACCGCTACGGCCTCGGCGCCTTCAACGTGACCGAGCAGTTTGCCACCGCCGAGGAAATCGACCGCGTGCGCGGGGTGCGCCTGAGCCGCGCGGAACGCGCGCTGGCGCGGGTGGCCCGGGCGCTGCGCCTGCACCAAGTCGCCCGCCGCTACGCCACCGCCGGCCACTGGCACCGCGCCGAGAGCTTCCCGTACTATCCGGGATTCGCCGACCAGCCGGACTCCACCTACTTGGACGGCATGTGGCAGTCGGCGCGATTTTTCGCGCCGGCGGCCGATCGGCTGCGCCAGCATTTCACGGTGCGCTATCCGTCGCCGCCGGCGGTGCGCGAACTGGCCCAGCGCATCCGGGCGGGCGGCCCGTCGGCCGCCGTGCATTTCCGCCGGGGCGACTATGCCCGCAACCCCCGGTTCCGCGAGGAGATCGGCGTCCTCGGCCTGGACTATTACGAGCGCGCGGTCGGCCGCCTGCGCGCCTTGCACCCGGACGTGACCCTGTATATCTTTTCGGACGACATCGACGCGATCGAGCGCGAGTTCCGTCCGGCTGGACCGCACGTCTTCGTCCGTTCGGTGCCCGATGCCTGGTTCTTCGAGAAGCTCCCCCTGATGGCCCTGTGCGACCACGCGATCATCTCCAACAGCACCTTTGCCTGGTGGGGCGCCTGGCTGAATCCCTCGCCGACCCGGGTGGTCATCGCGCCCGATCCGTGGTTCGCCGGCGGACCGCTCGACGGCCGCGACGTGGTGCCCGAATCCTGGATTCGGCTGGGGCGGAACGGATGAACCCCCGCCCGTGAAGTCGACCCTCCGGTCCCTTGCCCGCCGCGCCGGGCTGCGCGTGGTCAGCGACCGCCACCAGGCCGTCCCCTACATCGATCATGGGCCGGTCGGCGCGTTCGACGAGATCGTGCTGCGCCTCTATCCGGATCCGCGGGGCCGGCGCTTCATCCAGATCGGCGCAAACGACGGGGTGCGGGCCGATCCGATCCGTCGCTACATTCAAACCTGCGGCTGGCAGGGTATCCTGGTCGAGCCCCTGCCGGCGATGTTCCGCCAACTGCGGGAGAACCACGCCGCCAATCCCCGCCTGCAGTTTGTCAACGCCGCGGTCGATCTAACCGCCGGCACCCGACCCCTGTACCACCTGAGTTCCGGACTGACGGGCCTGCCCGACTGGGCGTGGGGGCTGGCCAGCCTGGACCGGGAACGCGTGCGGCGGGCCGCCGGCGAACTCGGGCTGGACGAGACGGCCATCGTGGCGGAAACCGTGCCGACGCTCACCTGGGCCGATCTGCTGGACCGCTTCGGCCCCAGCCCCTGCGATCTGCTCGTGCTCGACACCGAAGGGGCGGATATCGCCCTGCTGCGGGCGGCGCCGCTCGCGCGCCTGCGCCCGCGCATCATCCATTTCGAACATGCCGGCGCCGACCGGGCCACCCGCCTCGCCTTCTACGGGGAACTGCTGGACCAGGGCTTCGAATTGGCGACCGCCGCGGGAGACACCATCGCCTTCCGCGCCCAGCCGGACGAGGCGGCGCCGTGAGAATCGCCTTCTACTCGACCATTCTGCACTACCCGTGGGGCGGCGCCGACACGCTTTGGACCCGCGCGGCCGAGGAAGCGGCGGAGCGCGGCGACGCGCTTTGGATTTCCGTCGCCGAAGGGGTGGCCCGCCATCCCCGGATCGCCGCCCTCGCCCGCCGGGGCGCGCACCTCGTGGCCCGGCCAGCCGATCCGCCGGCCACCACCGGGCCGGCCCGTCTGCGGCGCAAGCTCGTGGCGCTCGCCCGTCCGGCCCGGACCGTCGTCGAGGCCTTGCGCCAATTCCGGCCCGATTTGGTCGTCGTCAGCTGCGGCGGCGCCTACGACTTGCTGATCGAGCCGGACCTGCGGGCCTGGCTGGGCGGGGCGGCCGTACCCTATCGGGTGATCGTGAACTGGCAGTCCGAGCACCCCCACTTGGACGAGAAGGATTGGGCGGCGATGGCCGCCTGTCTGCCGCGGGCCGACCGCCTGGTCTTCGTGTCGGAGCGCAACCGGGCGGTCACCCGCCGCCACCTGCTCGATCCATTGCCCAATGCCGAGGTGCTGCACAACCCGCTGCGTTGTTCCGACTGGGAGGCAGTTCCCTGGCCGGCCGCTCCGCCGTGGCGACTGGCCACCGTGGGCCGGCTCGAAGCGGTCAAGGGGATCGACCTGCTCCTCCATGCGGCCAGCCTCGCCCTGGCGACCGAGCCCGACTGGCGGCTCGACATCTTCGGCCGCGGTCCGGCCGAACCGTTCCTGCGTCGGACCGCCGCCCACCTCGGCCTGGCCGACCGCGTCACCTTCCGGGGCCACGTCGACGACCTGCGCGCCATTTGGGCGGAAAACCACCTCTTGGTTTCGCCGGCCCGCGACGAAGGCGTGCCGATGACCATCCCCGAGGCCTTGCTGTGCGGCCGGCCGGTGCTCGCCACCGCGGTCGGCGGCGCCGAGGATTGGATCGACCCGGACCGGACGGGCTTTCTCTGCCCGGCCCCGACCCTGCCGCTGCTCGCCCAGGACCTGCGCGCCGCTTGGACGCAGCGCGCGCACTGGTCCGACCGGGGCCGCGCCGGCGCCGCCGCCGCGCGGGCCCACTACCGGCCCCGCGATGCCGGCCGGCTCATCACACTGTGAACAACGTCATTCTGGGAATCGGCGGGGTACTCGGCCACGACGCCAACGCGGCCCTGTTGATCGACGGCCGCCTGGTGGCTTCCGCCCAGGAGGAGCGTTTCACCCGCCTCAAGCACGACGGCGGATTTCCCCGCCGGGCCATCGCCGATTGCCTCGCCTTGGGCCAGATCGGCGCGCGGGAGGTCACCGATGTCGTCTTCGCCGAAAAGTCGCTCCAGAGCTACCTCTTTTATCTAACGAACCGATCGGGCAATCGCTTCACCCGGACCCTGGGCCGGCTCCTGCCCGAGGGCTGGGGCGGCTTGTACCAAAACGAGGCCCGTCCGCTGTTTCCCCGGGCGCGCTACGCCTACGCCTGGCACCACCTGTCCCATGTCGCCGGCGCCTTTCACACCTCGCCGTTCGAGCGCGCCGCCTTCCTGTGCGTCGACGGCAAGGGCGAGGATTACAGCGCGAGCGCCGGGGTGATCGATCGGGACTCGATCCGACTGCTCTGGGAGCAGCCCTATGAGAACGGCCTCGGGTTGTTCTACACGCTCGTCACGGCCTACCTGGGCTTTCACTCGTTCGGCTCCGAGTACAAGGTCATGGGCCTGGCCCCGTTCGGCGAACCCACCTTCGTCGACCGGCTGGGCCGGCTGTTCCGGACCGATTCGCAGGGCGGCTTTCGGCTGCATGCGCCGGTGCGCTTCGGCTGGGACGAGATGCTGCCGGCGGTCGGCCTGGTCGCCGAGGCGACCGGCGTGCCCGTGCGCGGGCCGGGCGACCCGCTGACGAGCGCCCACGTCGACATCGCCGCCTCGCTCCAGCGGATCTTCGAGGAGGAAATTGCCAAGATGGCCCGCCACGTGCGCCAAGCGACCGGGGAGGACAACCTGCTGTTTTGCGGCGGCTGCGCGCAGAACTGCGTGGCCGCGGGCAAACTGCGGGCCGCGCGGGTGTTCGGCCGGCTCTTCAATTCCCCGGTGGGCGGCGACATGGGCAGCGCCCTCGGCGCCGCCTTCCTGCGGCAGCGCGAACGCGCCCGCGCGGCCGGCCGCGCCCGCTTCGACGTGGCCTCGAACGGATATTATCTGGGTTCCGAACCCGGGCCCGCGCCGGAGGCGGCCGCGCCCCACCGGGTGGCCGTCGCGGGCGACCTGCATGCGTTTATCGCCGGCGAGATCGCGGCGGGCAAGGTGGTCGGCTGGGTCCGCGGCCGGATGGAACTGGGCGCCCGGGCGCTGGGCGCGCGCTCGATCCTCGCCGATCCGCGCCACCCCCGGATGCAGTCGATCCTCAACCTGAAGGTGAAGTTCCGCGAATCGTTCCGGCCCTTCGCCCCCGCCATCCTCGCCGAGCGCGTCGGCGAGTGGTTCGACTGCGCGGAGGAATCCGACTACATGAACTACACGGCGAACCTGCTGCCGGCCCGCCGCGCCCCCCTGCCCGCGACGTTCGCGGGGCTGAAGGAGCGGCTGGAGTATCCGCGCTGCGCGATCCCGAGCGTCATCCACGTCGACTTTTCGGCGCGCCTGCAAACGGTCCGGCCGGAGGTGCACCCGGATTTTCACCGGCTGATCAGCGCCTTCGACGCCCTGACCGGGGTGCCCATCGTCATCAATACGAGCTTCAACGTGTCGGGCCAGCCGATCGTGCGCACGGCCGCCGAGGCCTGGGAGTGCTTCGTCAACACCGACATCGACCTGCTCGTCCTGGGCGATGCGGTCTACCGCCAGCCCGGGGACAAGACCCGGGAGCAAAAACTCGCATGGCTACGACAATTCGCCGCTTTGGCCTGAAGATTCTGGTGGCGCTCCTGCGGCGCCTGAGCCCGCCGCCCACCGCCGGCTGGCGGAAAAGCGCCCGGCCGCCCACCCTGCGCGGGCGCTGACCCTGCCCCATGCGGCTCACCGTCGTCGTCCCCGCGCACAACCCGGACCCGGGCCGCCTGGCGCGAACCCTGGAGGGGCTGCGCCGCCAGACGCTGCCGTCGGAATTCTGGGAGACGCTCCTCGTCGACAACGCCTCCGCGCCCGCCCTGGCGGCGCCGGCCGGCGTCCGCCTCGTGCGCGAGGAGCGCCTCGGCCTGACCGCCGCCCGGCTGCGCGGCTTCGCGGAGGCGCAGGGTGCCCTGATCGTCCTGGTCGACGACGACAATGTGCTCGCCCCGGATTATCTCGCGCAGGCCGACGCGGCGTTCGCCGCCGACCCGGGCCTGGGGGCGGCCGGGGGCAAATCGCAGCCCGAGTTTGCCCGGCCCCCCGCGCCCTGGACGCGCGAATTCGACGGATTGCTCGCCTTGCGCGACCTGGGCGAGAGCCCGATCCGGGCGGATTGGTCGGCGGCCGTTCCCCGCCAGTATCCGCCGAGTGCCCCCATCGGCGCGGGCCTGGTGCTGCGCCGGGCGGCCGCGCAGGCCTACGCCGAAGCCCTGGCGCGCGATCCGGGCCGGCGCGCCTTCGACCGCACCGGCGCGCGCCTGGTCTCGGGCGGAGACAACGACCTCATCATGACCGTGCTCGAGGCCGGTTACGCCCTCGCCTACCGGCCGGAACTGCGCCTGACCCATCTGATCCCCCCGGAACGGAGCGAACGCGCCTACCTGGGCGCCCTCAACCGGGCCATCGCCCGGTCCTGGGTGGGCGTCCTCGCCGTGCACGGCATCCGGCCGTGGCCGCCCGTGCGCCGCGGGCTGCGCGCCCGCCAGGCCCGCGCCTGGCTGCGGACCGGCGCCTGGCGCGGCCCGGCCGCCTGGGTCCGCTGGCAGGGTCGGTGCGGCACGTTCGAAGGCCAGGCCGATTTGGCCGCGTTTCCGTCTGGAGCCGGCCCCGCGCGCCGTTACCCTCGAACCGGTGATTCCGGGCATTCTCCCGGCCCACCCCGCTTCCCGTGATCACCCCCGGCAAACTTCTCCTGTACTGCTACCATCGTCCGCTCGCCCTGGCGCGCGACAGCGTCCGCCAGGGCGGACCCTGGGCGCAGGTCAAGACGGCGGCGGGCCGCCGCGAAATGATCGACGCGGCCCAGGTGATGCCGGCCCTGCCCGATTTCGCGACCGGCAGCGCCATGGTCGTCCACCTGATGACCGGCCGGCGGTTCTGGTACCAGACCACCTTCTGCCTGCATTCGCTCGCCCGCGCCTCGGGCGCGATGGTGTATGCGGAAATCTACGACGACGGCACGATCGACGCCGAGGTCCGGCGGGTGATGGGCCGGCTGGGCCCGCGGGTGCGGGTCACCGGTCAGGCCGAACTGACCGAGCGGCTGAACGACCTCTTGCCGGCGGCGCGCTTCCCCGTGCTACGCGAGCGCTACGCCCACTACGTGAACCTGCGCAAGCTCATCGTGGCCCATCTGGGCCGCCGGGACTGGAAGGTCGTCCTCGACTCCGACCAGCTGTTCTTCCGGCCGCCGTACGAGCTCATGATGTGGTTTCGCCAGCCGACCGGCGCCCTCCACATGGTCGACTGCGAGGAGTCCTACGGGTACAGCCGCGCGCTGATGGAACGGCTGGCCGGCCGGCCGATCCCCGAGCGGGTCAACGTGGGGATCTTCGCCCTGCGCAGCGAGTCGATCGACTGGGCCGAACTCGAAGCCTGGTGCGCCGAATTGATCGCCCGGGAGAAAACCCACTACTACCTCGAACAGGCGCTGATCGCCATGCTGATGGCGCGCGAACCCCAGCGGGTGGCGCTGCCCGCCCGGGACTATCTGGTCCGGCCCGGGCGCGCGGAAGTTTTCGCCCCCACCGCCGTCCTCCACCACTACGTGGCCGAGTCCAAACGCTGGTATTTTCAACGGGGCTGGAAGCACGCGTTCCCCTGAACGACGTGGTGTCCATCCTCATCCCGGCGCGCAATGCCGGACCCTGGATCCGCGAGACGCTGGAGTCCGCGCTGGCGCAGACCTGGCCGCGGACGGAGATCATCGTCGCCGACGATGATTCGACCGACGACACCGCGGCGATCGTCGACGGGCTGGCCGCGCGCGGCGTCCGCCGGGTGCGCTCCGCCCGCCGGGGCGCGGCCGCCGCGCGCAACACGGCCTTCGCCCAGGCCCGCGGCGACTGGATCCAGTTTCTCGACGCCGACGACCTGCTCGCCCCGGACAAGCTCGCCCGCCAGCTGGCCGGGGCGCCGCCGGCCGAGTGCGCGCTCGCGGGCGACTGGAGCCGGTTTGTCCGGACGATCGCCGACGCGGATTTTCCGCCCGAGCGGCTGTGCCGCGACGCCCGCCCGGTCGACTGGCTGGTCGACAAGCTGGCCCACCACGCCATGATGCACCCGGCCGCCTGGCTGATCGCCCGGCCGTTGGCCGTCCGGGCCGGCCGGTGGGACGAGACCCTCAGCCTGGACGACGACGGCGAATACTTTAGTCGCGTGGTCCTGGCCTCGGCCGGCGTCCGCCACTGCCCGGGCGCGCGGTCCTACTACCGCTCGCGCCAGCCCGGCACCCTGAGCCAGTCGCGCAGCGCGCGGGCCTGGGACTCGGCCTTCCGCTCGCTCGAATCGATGGCCGACCGGCTGCGGGCGGTCGAGGACTCGCCCCGCACCCGGGCCGCCTGCGCCACCGCGTATCAGCGTTTCATCTACGAGGCCTACCCGTGGGCGCCCGCCCGCCGCCGCGCGGCCGCCGCCCGGGTGGCGGCGCTCGGCGGTTCCACCCTGGCGCCGGCCGGTGGACCGAAGTTCCAATGGGCCGCCCGCCTGCTCGGCTGGCGGCTGGCCACGCGCCTGCGGCGGCTCGGCCGCCCGGGCCGATCCCGATGAGCGCCCCGGCCCGCATCCTGATCGTCACGGCCGGCCCGCTCTGCCGCAATCCCCGGCCCTACAAGGAGGCGACCGCCCTCGCCGCGGCCGGCTACGCGGTCACCGTGCTCGCCCCGGCCTACACCGAACGCTACGAGGAACTCGACCGGGCGCTCCTGCGCGGAGCCGGCTTCGCCAAGCTCGAATTGAATCTGCGGGTGCGCGATCCCGGCCTGCGCCCGGCGGCGGCGGCGAGCCGGCTGCTCACCCGGTGGGCCCGCTATTGCGCCCGCTACGGGCTGCAGTCGGCCCAGGCGCTGGGACCGGTGACCCGCCTGACCGGGCTCGCCCTGCGCCAGCCGGCCGACCTCACGATCGTCCACACCGAGGTCGGCTTCGCGGTGGGCGTGCGCCTGGCCCGCCAAGGCCGCCGCATCGCGGCCGACTTCGAGGACTGGCACTCCCGGGATCTCCTGCCGGCCGCGCGCCGCTCGCGCCCGCTGCGGCTGATCACCGCGCTCGAACAGACGCTGTTGCGCACGGCCGCCTACGCGAGCACGACTTCCGAAGCCATGGCCGCGGCGCTCCAGGCCGCGGCCGGCGGGCCGCGCCCCGTCGTCATCCGCAATGTGTTTCCGTTGGGCCCCTGCCGGCCGCCCACGCCGGCCGCCGGCCCGCCCGCCTTCTTTTGGTTCTCCCAGACGATCGGCCCGGGCCGCATGCTCGAGGCGTTCGTGGCCGCCTGGAATCTGACGGTCGTGCCCGGCCGGCTCTGCCTTTTGGGCGAGGTGAGCGCCGAGTACCGGCGCAAACTCGAGTCGCGGGTCGCCGCCGAGCGGCGCGGCCTGCTCGAATTCCTGCCCTTGGTGCCCCCCCACGAGCTGCCGGCGCTCATCGCCCGCCACGACGTCGTCCTCGCCCTGGAGGCGCGGATCCCGGAGAACAAGGATTTGACCGCCTCGAACAAGATCTTCCAGTACCTCAACGCCGGCATTCCGGTGCTCGCCACCGACACCGCCGGCCAGCAGGAGGTCATGGCGGCCGCGCCCGGGGCCGGGCGCGTCATTCAAATCACCCAAACCCGGTACGTCGCCGCCCAGATGGACGAAATCGCCCGCAACGCGGACCTGCGCGCCGCGATGGGCGCGGCCGCCCGGCGGGCCGCCGAGGCGACCCTCTGTTGGGAACGGGAAGCCGAGCGCCTGCGCGCGGCCGTCGCCGCCGCCCTCGGCGGGTCGCCCGCGCCGGAAAGGAGGTCCCGTGCCGGCCACTAGACGCGAGCGCTTCCGGCTCGAACTGCGCGCGCTCCTGGCCTTCGGCCTGCGCCGGCGCAGCCGGCCGTTCCCGATCGAAGCCAACCGCAGCGCCTGGGTGCTGGCGCCGCACCCGGATGACGATGCCTTCGGCTGCGGCGGCCTGATCCTGCTCAAGCGCCTCGAGGGCCTGAGCGTGCGCATCGCCTACCTGACCGACGGCGCGGCCTCGCACCCCGGGCATCCGTCGCTCGTCCCCCGGGAATTGGCGCGCCGCCGCCAGACCGAGGCGCTGGCGGCCGCCGGCATTCTCGGCGTCGAACAGTCGGAAGTGCATTTTCTGGGTGCGGCCGACGGCACGCTTAAGGACCTGGATCGTCCGGCCGCCGCCCGGCTGGTCGCCGCCCTGGCGGCCGACCTGCGCGCCGCGCCGCCCGACGACATCTTTTTGCCCTGCCGGAACGACGGCTCGAGCGAGCACGTGGCCGCCTTTCCGCTGGTCGCGCAGGCGGCCGCCCAGCTCGACCGGCCGGTCCGCCTCCTCGAGTACCCGGTCTGGGCCTGGTGGAACCCGCTGCGGCTGACCCGGCCCCTGTGCTCCAGCCGCCGCATCTGGCGGGTCGACTACCGCGGCTACGAGGTGGTCAAGCGCCGGGCGATCCGCCAGCACGCCACCCAACTCGAACCGGTCGCGCCCTGGCGCACCGCGCTCATGTCGAGCGCCTTCCAGGACGCCTTCCTGTCCGGCGAGGAATATTTCTTCGAAACCGACCGGACCGCGGGATGAAAAAGCTGCTGATCGTCAGCCCGCATTTTCCGCCGATCAACGCGCCGGACATGCAGCGCGTGCGGATGAGCCTGCCGTATTACCGCCGCTACGGCTGGGAGCCGGTCGTCCTGGCCGTGGGCGAGGCCTGGCAGGACGGCGTGCGCGAGCCGGCGCTCGCCGCGACCGTCCCGGCCGACGTGCGGGTGATCCGCACGCGCGCCTGGTCGAATCGCTGGACCCGCCTCGTCGGCTTTCACCATCTGGGCTGGCGGGCCTGGTACCACCTTTACCGAACGGGCAGCCGGCTCCTGCGCCGGGAAAAATTTGACGCGGTGTTTTTTTCCAACACGCAATTCATCACCTTCACGCTGGGCCCGCTGTGGCGGCGGCGCTTCGGCGTGCCGTTCATCTTGGACGTCCAGGATCCGTGGCGCACCGACTACTATGAGCGGCCCGGCTCGCGGCGGCCGCCCGGCGGCTGGAAGTACCTCTTCGCCCGCCTGCAGGCCCGCGCCCTCGAGGGTTTTTGCTTCCGCCGGGCCGCGGCGGTGATGAGCGTCTCGCCCGTCTACCTCGAGCACCTGCGCGCCCGGTATCGGGAGATGGCGTTCACGCCCTCGACCGTCCTGCGCTTCGGCGCGAGCCTGCTCGATCTCGACCAGGCCGAGCGGCTGCCCCGCCCGGTGCGGACCTTCGCCCGCGACCACGGGGAGAAGCACCTCGTCTACACCGGGGCCTCGGGCCCGATCATGCCGCACGCGCTCACCGTGCTGTTCACCGCGCTGCGCCGCTACCGCGCGCGCGCGCCCGAGCGGGCCGCGCGCCTGCACCTGCACTTCGTCGGCACGAGCTACGTGGCGGAGGGTCGCGGCGAGCCCTCGGTCCGGCCGATCGCCGAGGCCTGCGGCGTGGCCGACCAAGTCGAGGAAATCCCCCACCGGATCGGCCACCTCGAGGCCCTGCAACTGCAGCAGGCGGCCGATGTCCTGCTGCTCCTGGGCTCGAGCGACCTGGCCTATTCGCCGTCGAAGGTGTATCTGTACTACCTGACCGGCCGGCCCATCCTGGGCGTCGTCTTTCAGAACAGCATCATGGAGCGGCTGCTCGACGAACTGGCCTGCGCCTACCTGGCGCGGTTCCGCGCGGATGCGCCCAAGGACGAGGCGTACGCGGGGCTCGAGCGCTTCTTCGACGCCATCTTCGACGGCTTTCCCGCCGGCATGCTGCCCGTGCGCAACGAAGCCCACTTCCGCGCCTACTACCTGGCCGAGGAGCTGACGCGCCTCCAATGCCGCCTGTTCGACCGCGCCCTCGCGGTCAGCCCATGAACGCCCCGCTCGATTATCGCCATACGATGATGCGGGACATGACCGGCGGCATCCGGCGGATGATGCGGCCGGCCAACCCGCTGCTCCTCGGCCTGCTGGCCGCCGCTTCGATCTATCTCTTCGCCGTCGGGCACAAGGGGGCGCTCGCCTTCGCGCTCATTTCATTCGGCACCGGCCTGGCCCTCACCCTGTGGCGCCGCCATGGCATCGGCGTGCCCCTCATGCCGATGATCGCCGTCCAGCACCTGCTGCTCTACGGGCTGCCGATCCTCGCCAACCACGAAACCATGGACCGGTATTCGGACGACCTGGTCGAGCAGGCGGGCATCGAGATCCTCCTCTTCCTCGTCTGCCTGAGCGTCGGCTGGTTCACGGCCCTGCAGGTCTTCCGCTCGTCCTTTCCGGTCAGCCACGCCTTCGTCGAATACCACCGCGGCGGCGCGAAAAAGCTGCGCTGGATCTGCCTGGCGCTCCTCCTGGCCACCACCGGCTATGAAATCCTGAGCCGCCTCGGCCTGCTCGATCCGCTGGTCGCCCTGTTGCCCGCCGGCTCGACCTCGATTCTGTGGGACCTGATCTCCGCCGCCGCCACCTGCGGGTTCTTCATCGGCGCCCTGCTGATCGGCTCGGGCGACCTGCCCGGGTGGAGCCGGGGCCTGTTCTGGTTCATCGTGGTCTTCAACTGCTACGTCGCGGCCTCGGCGTTTCTTCTCTCGGCGACGGCGGCCTACCTGATTTCGGTCGCCATCGGCCTGTTTTGGAGCACGGGCAAGCCGCCGTGGCGCTTCGTCCTGATCGCCGGGCTGATCCTGTCATTCTTCAACCTGGGCAAGGAAGCGATGCGCGATCGCTACTGGCATACCGGCAGCGGCGCCAACACGATCCCGGATTTCACGCTCGCCGAGATGCCCGACCGCTATGCCGAATGGGCCGGGGTCAGCCTGAATCTGATCACCGGCAACCAGCGCAAGATCGAGGACGGCTGGCGGGCGCAGATGGGCGACGCCGCCGCGCGCCAGGCCAGCCAGTCGATCCTCGACCGCATCAACAATCTCGAAAACCTGCTGTTCGTCATCAACGCCGAACAGCGCTACAAGATCGAGCCGATCCACGGGGCGAGCTACTCGCTCATTCCGGCGCTGCTCATCCCGCGCATCCTCGACCCGCAGAAGCCGCGCAGCCACCAGGGCCAGGTGCTGCTCAACGTCCACTTCGGCCGCCAGGACCTCGCCGCCACCGAAGACACCTACATCGCCTGGGGACTGCTGCCCGAAGCCTACGGAAACTTCGGACCCGGCGCGGGCGCGATCATCCTGGGCCTGGTCCTGGGCCTGGCCTTCGGCTGGCTCGAGAAATGGACCGCGAACAAGCTCGTGATTTCGACCGAGGGCTTCGTCACGTTCACGCTCTTCCTGGGCCTGGCCAACTCCTATGAGATGGTCTCCAGCACGCTCGTGACCTCCATCTTTCAGGCCATGGTCCCGGTGGCCGCGGCCACCGTGCCCTTCGTCCAGCGGACGGTCGTCGGGCCGCCGGCCCCGCCGCCGGCACCCGGTCCGGACGACGGACCAACCGACGCGGACGCGGAGGCCGGCGGGGACCCCGCGACCGGCGAACCCGACGAAACCCCATGAGCGCGTCCGGCCCCCGCCTGGCGGTCGTCCTGTCGCATCCGACCCAGTACTATAGTCCGTGGTTTCGCTGGCTGGCGGCCCACACCGCCGTCCAGCTCCGCGTGTTCTACCTCTGGGATTTCGGCGTGCAGGCCCGGACCGACCCGCAATTCGGCGCGACCTTCCGCTGGGACGTCGACCTGCTGTCGGGCTATGCCTCGGAATTCGTGCCCAACGTCGCCCGGCACCCCGGCACCGATCGGTTCTTCGGCCTGCGCAATCCCGGCCTGACCAGCCGGCTGGCGGCCTGGCGGCCCGACGCGCTTCTGATTTTTGGTTACGCGTGGGCGAGCCCGCTACGCGCGCTGTTTTGGGCGCGCCGCCACCGCGTGCCGGCGGTGCTGCGCGGCGATTCCCACCTTCTGGGCCGGCCCCGGCCGGGCTGGGCGCGGAGTCTGCCGCGGCGTTTCATTCTAAGCCGCTTCGCCGCCATCGCCTGCGTGGGGTCCGCCAACCGGCGCTATTTTGAGACCCTCGGCGTGCCCGCCCGCCGGCTGTTCTTCGCCCCCCACGCGGTCGACGCCAGCCGGTTCGAGCCCGACGCGCCGTCGACCCGGGCGGCGGCCGCGGCCCTGCGGGCCGAACTCGGCCTGGCTCCGGCCGTCCGCATCGTTCTGTTCGCGGGCAAACTCGTGGCGGCCAAGCAGCCGGGCGAACTCCTGCAGGCCTTTCGGGACCTGGCCCCGCCGGACGCCGCGCTCGTGTTTGTCGGCGAGGGCCGCGAAAGAGCCGAACTCGAACGGCGGGCGGCGGAGTCGCCCGCCCTCGCCGTGCGTTTCCTGCCCTTCGCCAACCAAACCGAGATGCCGGTGCGGCTCCAATTGGCCGACCTGTTCGTCCTGCCGTCGCGCGGCGCGCATGAATCCTGGGGACTGGCGGTCAACGAGGCCATGCACCTGGGCGTGCCGGCCCTCGTGAGCGACCGCGTGGGTTGCCAGGAGGACCTGGTCAGTCCGGGCGAGACCGGTTGGGTGTTTCGCGCGGACGACCCGGACGACCTGCGCCGCCAGCTCGCCCGGGCCCTGGCCGAACTCGCCGATCCCGACCGCCGCGCCGAACTCCGCCAGGCCGTCCTGCGCCGCATCGCCGGCTATACCTACGCCCAGGCGAGCGCGGGTCTTCTGCAGGCGCTCGCCGCATTGCCCCCCGCCCCGGGGCCGCCGGGCCGCCGAGAACCGGGGCCGCCGAAGGAGCGCCGGCCGTGAGAATTTCGATCGTCTTCGGCTTTTTTTTGCCCGTGCCTCCGCTGCGCGGCGGGGCGACGGAGAAGATCTGGCATCGCCTGGCCCGGCAGTTCGCCGAGGAGGGCCATGCCGTGAATCTGGTTTCCCGGCGCTGGCCCGGCCTGCCCGAGCGCGAAACCCGCGAGGGCGTCGCCTATTTCCGGCCGCCGGGGGCCGGACACACCCGACATCTGGCCTGGAACCTCGTCCAGGACCTGCGCTGGGGCATCCGGGCGGCGCGCGCGCTTCCCCCGGCCGATGTCCTGATCAGCCACTGCGTCAGCCTGCCGGCGTGGCTGCCGCGCATAAATCCGCGGGCCGGCCGCGTCGTCGCCGTGCTGGGCCGCATGCCCAAGGGCCAGGTGCGCCTTTACGGCGCGGTGGATCGCGTGTACGCGACCAGCGCGGCGGTGGCGGAGCGGGCCGCCGCGGAACGGCCCGCCCTCGCGCCGCGCATCAAAGTGATCGGCAATCCCATCGATTGGGAACTGCTCTCCGCCGCCCCGGGCGCCCGCGGGCCGGCCGGTCCCACCGCGCCGGTCGAACTCGCCTATATCGGCCGCCTGCATCCCGAGAAAGGCACCGAGCTTCTCCTGCAGGCCGCCCGGCGGCTGGCGGCGGATCCGACCTTGCCGCCCTGGCGGCTCAGCCTGATCGGACCACTGGCCGTGCCCGACGGCGGCGGCGGCGAACCCTGGCTGGGCCGGCTCCTCGCCGCGCATGGCCCGGCCCTGGGCGGCCGGGTGGCCGTGCTGCCGCCGGAATTCGATCCGGCCCGCCTGGCCCTGCGGTACGGTTCGGCCGACATTTTCTGCTATCCCAGTCTGGCCGAAAGCGGCGAAACGTTCGGGGTGGCGGCGGCCGAGGCGATGGCGGCCGGCTGCGCCCCGGTCGTCTCCGCCCTCGCCTGTTTTCGCGACCTGGTGCGCGCCGGAGAGACCGGCGTGGTCTTCGACCACCGCGCCCCCGAGCCGGCGGCCGCCCTGGCGCGCGCCCTGGCCGAGCTGATCCGGAACGAGCCGGCCCGGCGACGGCTGGCCGATCAGGCCCGGGAATTCGTCCGCCGCTACGACTACCCCCGGGTCGGCGCGAACATTCTGGCCGATTTGGCGCAACTGTCCTAGCCTCCCGCCGATGTCTTCCGCCGCCCCGTATCTCGGCCAAGGTTGCGCGACCCCGTACCCGGCCCGGGCGTTGGCGGAGCGGGCGGCCTGGGCCCTTTGTCAGCGAACCGTTTTCCGCTGGAGCCCGCGCCCCTGGCACGGCTTCCGGGCCCGGCTGCTGCGCGCGTTCGGAGCGGACATTCCCAACCCCGGAAGCGTGGTGGTCTTCCCGACGGCCGACATCGTCTTCCCCGGCAATCTGCGCCTGGCCCCCCGGGCCATGGTGGGTCCGCGCGTGCGCCTCTACAACCTCGCCCCCATCGCGGTCGAATACGGCGCCAACCTGAGCCAGGACTGCCACCTCTGCGCCGGCACCCACGACTACACCCGCTGGAGCATGCCGCTCGTCGCCCGGCCCATCGCGATCGGCCCCAACGCCTGGCTCGGCGCCGAGGTCTTCGTCGGGCCCGGAGTGAGCGTGGGCGAACTGTGCGTGGTCGGCGCCCGCTCCGTGGTGGTGCGCGATCTGCCCGCCCGCCAGGTTTGCGTCGGCCACCCCTGCCGGCCGATCAAGCCGCGCCCCGAGCCGATTTGACCGCTGTCATGACCATTTGCCACGTTGTCCCGAGTCTGGAGGAGCGCCACGGCGGACCGAGCAAGTCGGTGCGCGGCCTGGCCCTGGCGCAGGCGCAGGCCGGGTTGCCGACGAGCCTCCTGGCCACCGCCGCGGCGGGCGCGCCGCCGCCGCCGCCGGTCGACGGGCTGCCCATTCGGGTCTTTCCGCGCAGCTGGCCCGAGGCCGTGTGCGCCTCGCGCGGGCTGCGCGCCGCGCTGCGCGCCGCCGCCCCGGACATCGTCCACCATCACGCCCTCTGGCTGCGCACCCTCCACTACGCCCGGCAGGCGCTGCCCGCCGGCGGCCGCTTGGTGATCGCCCCGCGCGGCATGATGTCCGCGTGGGCCTGGCGGCACCACCGGGCGCAGAAGCGCTTCGCCGACCTCGTCGTGCATCCCGGCGCCCTGCGCGCGGCCGCGGGCTGGCACGCCACCAGCGAAAAGGAGGCCGAGGAAATCCGCGCCCTCGGCTTCACCCAGCCGATTTGCGTGGCGCCGAACGGCATCGCCGCGCCGAGCGCCGACGCAATCGAGACCGCCCGGCAATACTGGCTGGCCGCCTGTCCGGAGGCCGCCCATCGCCCGGTCGCCCTGTACTACTCGCGGTTTCACCGCAAGAAGCGCCTGCTCGAACTCATCGACCTCTGGCTCGAGCGGGCCCCGCGCGAGTGGCTGCTCCTGGTCGTGGGCATCCCCGAGGAATATCGGGTCGACATGCTCGAGGAGTACGTGCTGCGCTCCCTCGGCACCCAGCGCGTGCGCGTCTTTGACGGCGTGGGCCGGCCTCCGCCCTATGCCCTGGCCCAGCTTTTCCTCCTGGCCTCGCACACGGAGAACTTCGGCCTGGTGATCGCCGAGGCGATGGCGCACGGGGTCGCCCCCCTCGTGAGCGACGGCACGCCCTGGGGACGGATCAACCGGGAAAACGTCGGCTGGTGCGTGCCCTGGACCGAATTCGGGGACGCGCTCGAGGCCGCGGCCCTCGAGGGCCCGGCCCGCCTGCGCGCCCGCGGCGAGCGCGCCCGCGCCTGGGTGCTGGGCGAATACTCGTGGGACCGGCCCGCCCGGGCCCTGGCGGAATTCTACGAACGGCTGCGGGCCGGCGGCTGATGCAACGGCGGCCCTCCGATTTTT
>CAZWMF010000015.1:0-17115 GCA_964634535.1 uncultured Opitutaceae bacterium
CGCCGAGACCGGCCACCTCGTGCTGGCCACCTGGCGCTGCGGATCGGCGGCGAGCGCCGCCGCCCGGGTGGCGGGCGCCGTGCCGGCCGAACAGTCCGGCGAAGTCCGGGGCCAGCTGGCGCAATGCCTGGTCGCCGTGCTCGCCCAGCAGATCGTCCGCGGGCCGGAGCGCCAGCCGCGGGCGGCCTTCGAACTGCTCGTGGCCACGCCCGGCGTGCGCCGTTTGATCGCCGATCCGGGGCCCTGCGGGGCGCTCTTGGCCAATGAAATCGCCACGGGGCGCGGCGCCGGCATGGTCGCGATGGACCAATCGCTCGAGGAGCTCTGGCGCCGGCGGCTGATCAGCGCGGAGGAGGCGCTGCGGGCGGCCGCCCATCCGAGCGCGCTCCGGGCCCGCCTGCGCCGGCCATGAGACTCCCGTTCGGCCCTGGACGCCCGAGGGTCCGCGCCGCCTGGACCCTCGGCTGGGCGCTGGGCGCGCTGGCGGGCGGGCGCGCCGACCCGCCGCCGAGCGCGGCGTTGGCCGCCGATCCGCTCGACCAGCCGGTGGCGGCGTTTCGCGCGGCTCACCTGCCGGTGGAAACGGCCTTTCTCGCGGCCAGCCGCGCGACCGGCGTCACGTTCGCCCTCGATCCGTCGCTCCACGGCGACGTCACGCTCGAGGTGCGCGGCGGCACCGTGCGCGACCTGATCGAAGCCCTGGCCCAGACGCAGGGCGCCTCCTGGGAGCGCGACGGCCGCCTGGTCGCGATCCGGCGCCGGGTGGTGCGCTTCTACGAAATCGACTACCCGCAGATGACCCGCTCGGCCCAGGGTTCGAGCACGGTCGTCTTGTCCGCCCAGTCGGTGATCACCGGCGCCTATCCGACCGGGGGCCTCCTGGGCGCCGGCGCGAATGCCGGTTCGCCGGCGGGCGGACTCGCCGCCGGCGCAAACCAGAACGACCAGACCAATCTCTCGATCCAGCAGCAAAACCAAAGTACCTTCTGGGCGGATGTGCTGTCGGAATTGACCGGCCTCGCGCAGCCGGGCGAGACGGTCGCGGTGAACAAGCTGGCCGGCCTGGTCATCGTATCCGCTTCCGCCCGACGCCAGCCGGATTTTGCGCGCCTGGTCGAACTGCTCAACCGGCGGGTCGCCCGCCAGGTCCGCATCGCCGCCCGGATCCTCGAAGTGACGCTCACCCGCCAGAACCAGCTGGGCGTCGACTGGTCGCTCGCGGCGAGTTCGGCCGGCGGCGTGGTGGCGGAGGCCAACACCGCGACCGCGCTCACCGCCTTGAACGGCCAGAGCCTCCCGGCGGCCACCTTTACCGGCACGGTCACGGCCGGCAAGGTCGCGGCGGTCGTCCACGCCCTCGCCGAGCAAGGCGAGGTCCACGCGGTGTCCAATCCGTCCGTCCTCACGCTCAGCAATCAGACGGCCTTCATCAAGGTCGGCACGGAACAGTCTTTCTTCTCGCTGAGCAACAGCACGACGCTCAACCAGGCCGGCGCGGCCACGCCCTTCGCCGCCACCCAGAACACGTATGCTCAGAACGCGATCACGATCGGCACCGTCCTCTATGTCACGCCCGAGGTGAATGCCGACGGCTCGGTCACGGTGGATGTGCTGCCGGCCGTGACCCAGCTCATCGGCGTCGACAGTTCGCCCGACGGCCAGCAGACGGCCCCCCGCATGGACATCAAGGCCCTGTCCACGCTCGCCCGACTGCGGCCGGGCGAGGCGGTGATGCTCGGCGGGCTGATCTACGACGAAACCGACCGCGACCGCCGGCAGGTGCCCGGGTTGTCCGCCCTGCCGGTGGTGGGCCCGCTCTTTTCCACGACCGCCACGGCGCGCAGCCGCAGCGAGCTGGTCATCTTCCTCACCGCCGAATGCGTGCGATGAGCGCCGCCCCGCCCGATCCCCTGTGGCTGGGCCAGGCCCTCCTCGACGCCGGGACGATCACGGCCGAGCAATTGGCCAGCGCCCGACACCTGTGGCGGCGCCAGCCCCGCCAGGAATTCGCCGCGGTGCTCGAACGGCTGGGACTGGCTTCGCCCGCGCAGCTCGCCGCCGCCATTGCCCGCCGCCACGATCTGCCGGTGGCCGACGCCGCCGGACGCGCGCTCGATCGGTCGGCCGCCCGGCTGATCCCGCGCGAGGCGGCCCGGCGCAAGGGCTTGATCCCGTGGCGCCGCGAGAATGGGCGGCTCGATCTGGCGGTGGCCGACCCCGAAGCCTACGGCGTGGCCGAGGCCCGCGCGGATTTCCCCGGGCAGGACGTGCGCCTCCACGTGGCCCCGCGGGCGGACATCCTCGGATGGATCGAGGAGACCTGGCGGACGGAGCCGGCCGCGGGCACGGCCCAGGAGCGCTTCGAGAGCATCGTCCGGGAGGCGGCGGCCGACGGCGCCACCGACATCCACATCGATCCGCGCGAGCGCAGCCTGGAAATCCGGCTGCGCATCGATGGCCGGCTGATCCACCGCGGTTTCGTGGAGGAGCCGCTGCGCGAGGCCTTCGTCCAGGCGGCCAAGATCGCCGGCCGGCTCGACATCGCCGAACGGCGGCTGCCCCAGGACGGTCGCGGCCTCTTGCAGGTGGGCTCGCGCTCGTGCCATTTGCGCTTCTCCTGCATTCCCGCGGTCAACGGCGAGTCGCTGGTCATCCGCATTCTCGACGAGACGGCCGGAATCCGGCCGTTGGACGAACTCGGCCTGTCGCCGGCCAACCGCGAGCACGTCGCCGGGCTCTTGCGGCTTCCCCATGGTCTCATCTATGTCACCGGTCCGACCGGCGCGGGCAAGACCACCCTGCTCTATTCGCTGGTCGGCGGCCTGCCGCCGCACGACCTGCACATGCGCAAGATCGTGACCCTCGAGGAGCCGGTCGAGTACCGCCAGCCCCGCTGGTTTCTGCAGATCGAAGTCGACGAACGCATCGGCCGCGGCTTCAGCGAACTTCTGCGCCACGTGCTCCGGCACGACCCGGATGTGATCATGGTGGGCGAAACCCGCGACCGGGCGACGGCGGAAATCACATTGCGGGCCGCCCTGGCGGGCCGGCTCTGCTTCGGCACGCTGCACACCAACAGCGCCCTCGGCGCCATTGCGCGCCTGACCGAAATCGGCCTCGACCCGCTGCTCCTGGCCGCCGCGCTCAAAGGCGTGCTCGGCCAACGCCTGGTGCGCCGGCCCTGTCCGCACTGCCGGCGCCCGCATCCCCAGGCCGACCTGTGGCGGCGCCGGTTTCGCACGCTCCTCGAGGCCGAGCCCGAGTCGGCGGCCGGGGCGTTCGTCGCCGTCGAGACTGGCCGAAATTGCCCGATCTGCCGGGGGCGCGGCTACCGCGGCCGCATCGCCATTCTGGAAGTCTGCCCGCTGGCCGGCCTAGAGGCCCTCGTCGCCGGCCGGTCCGGCCCCGAGGCGTTGCTCGCGGCCGGTCGCGAGCGCGGCTGGCGCACGATGTTCGAGGATGGCGTGTGCAAGGCGGCGCGCGGTCTGGCCACGCTTGAGGAAATCGGCGCGGCGGTCGACGCGCCCATCCTCTAGCGCGGGCGCCGGCGATCCGAGCCGGGCGGCGCCGGGTTGCTACTATCGAGCGCCATGAGTTCCATCCGCTCTCCCCTCCTTCGGCGGCGGCCGTTCGCCCCCGCCTTTACGCTCATCGAGATCCTCGCCGTCCTGGCCGTGATCGCCGCCATCATCGCCATCGGCGTCCCGGCCATATCCAAGGTGCTGCAGAGCGCTCGGGTGCGCAATGCCGAGGGCACCGCCAACGTGGTGCGTTCCGCGCTCATGCAATACTTGAGCAAGCCCGGCTCGCCCGGCACGCTTCCGGTCACCGAAGGCACCGCGCCGACGCTCACCAGCGAATATACCGGGGGCGGCTCGCCCACCGCCGACGCCATCGCGGCGGCGGCCACGCTCGACAACGTCCTGCTCGCCGAAGGCGTGCTCGAGCGGCCGATCAGTCTGCGGCTGGGCGCGCAGAACACCGGCCCCACGGGCAGCGCCAACGGCTTCGCTTGGCAGCCCGCCACGGAAAACTTCGGCGGCACGAGCGCACCGACGCTCAGCTATGCCGCCGTCAGCCGGGTGGAATGCGCCGTCAGCGACGGCCTCAATGATCCGGGCACCACCGGCCAGACCGCCGGCTCGGCGGCCTGCGCGTTCAACCTGAACGCCACCGGTTCGTTGGTACCCAGCGGCACGCGGGTCGCCTACCTGATCATCAAGGCGGTGCCGGACGCCGACGCCTATCAGCTGGCCCTCGACGTCGACGGATTGGCCCTCGTGCAGAACACCCCCGCCGCGCCCGCGGGCCTCGATCAAGCGCTCGGACCGGTCGCCTACGCGAAGGATGCGGCGGCAACCGGCTTTGTGGACGTGTACTACTACCTGACCAGCATCTGATGAGCCGGCCCCTCGTCATCCTGTGGTGGGGTTCCCACGCCGTCCTGGCCGGCCCCGACGGGACGCTCGTGCGGTCGGCCCTGCCCGCGGACGCCAGCGGCGAAGCGGCCCTCCTGCGGCTCTGGGACGAGGAGTTCACCGGCAACGCCGCGGCGCGCCTGGTGCTTGCACCCGACGATCCGCCGAGCGGACCGGTCGCCGTCCGACTGGCCGCCGCCGCCCGGCGGCAAAGGCGCCGGATCGAGGGCGCCTGGCCGCTCGCCGCGCTGCTCGAAACCGCGAATCCTTGCCCAACCCTCCAGGTGGTCGCAATCGGTTCGGCCGCCGCCGTGCGGTTTCGGTCGCCGACCGGCGAGGACACGCTGCGCTACTTCGCCGGCCCGCGCTGGGCCGAGAATGCCCAGGCGGAAATCCTCGAGGCGCGGGTCCGCGTGGACGAGGGAGGGTCGCTGCCGGCGACGCTGACACTCGACGACAGTCCGGCGGCACCGGCCCTGCGATCGGCGCTCGCCGGAACCGAGGTCCGGGACACCGGCCTGGACGCCTGGCTGGACCGGGCGCGCACCCTGCCAGCGGGCGAGCCCGGCGACCTCTTGTCCGGGCGGGGCCGCCGGCTCTTCGGGGGCCGCCACCGGAGGCGCGGCGCCGCGGCCGCGCTGGCCCTGCTGGCGGGCGCGGTCGCCCTGACCGGCGTCCAGATCCATCGCCGCCAGGTCTTGGCCGCCGCCCGCGCGGCCCAATCCCTGTGGGCCGAATCCGCCGCGGCCGAACGGCGCCAAGCCGAACTGGCGCGGGCGCGGGCGGCCCGCGCCGCCGCGTTCGTCCCGCCCCAGCGCCATGCGGAGTTCCTGGCGGCGCTCGTCGCCGCCTCGCCGTCCGCGGTCGTCGTCGAAAGTCTGGTCATCGAAGCGGACCGGTTCGATCTGCGCGGCCGGATCCTGGGGGAGGCCCCGGGTCACGAGCGGGCGGCCGCGGACCTGCGCGAGGCGCTCTTCGCCGCCGGCCGTCCTTGGCAGGAGGATACGACGACGCCGGTTCCGGCCGGCCAGTTCGCGCTGTGCGGCCGCTTCGCTGAACCGCCGGCCGACCCGGCCGCGGCGGACCGACCCCAGGCGGCGGCCGAACCGAACCTGGCCGGAATCCTCGCCCGCTGGGCGCCCGGCTGGCGGATCGAGCGGCAGGCCGACCGCTATGTCCTCGTCCCAGCCGACCTGGGACCGGCGGCGTGGGCCGGCCTCGTCGGCCTCACCGGACGCATCTGCGCGCGCCCCGGCCTCGCCATCGCGCGGCTGGAGGCGCACGGCGCCCCCCGGGGGGACGGGGCGTTTACTCGGATGGAGTTGGTTCTGACGGCCCGCTAGCGGCCGCCGGGCGGCGCGGTCGCCGCGGCTTCCTTTCGTCGGCGCCCTCGGCGCCAGCCTCGCGCATATTGAGCCAAATCTCGTCCTTGGCGTTGCGCGATAGCCAGTAGGTCAGGCCGGCCCGCTCGATTTCCACCGCTTTTTCCCGCGGCTTGTCGGGAATCCGCAGGCCCAGACCGGACAGGGCCTGCAGCATCTTCTCGGGATTGCGGTCGAGGCTCTCGCCCAGCGTGCAGATTTCCGCGGTCAGGGCGCCGGAACGGCCTTCTTTCAGGAGGGGGCGCACCGCGGCGAGGAGCTCGTCGCCCTCCGCAGCCTGTTCGGGCGGCGTGGGAGAAACGGGCGCCAGGGGCGCCGTCGCTTCGGCGGACGCTTCGGCAGAAGGTTCGCCGGAGCTCGGCTCAGCCGAGACCGGGGATATCTCGGTCGCCGCCGCGGCGGCGACCGGCGGATTCTCGGAAATCGGCCCGGGCGCCTCGCCTGGCGTCTCCCCGATTGGCGGCGTGGCGGCGGGCGGGACGCCGGCCTCCGGCTCTGCGGCGGGTGCGGCCGAGGCGGCTTCGCCGCCCGGGCCCGTCGCCGGCCGATCGCCGCGCCGGCCCTCGTTTATCCAAATGCCGCCGCGCTGGTCCTTGTTGAGCCACCAATGGCGGCCGCCCAGCTCGATCGGATCCGGCGCCCGGCCGGACTCGTCGGCCAGCACGAGGCCGAGCGTCTTGAATGCATCGGCGAGATCGTTTTCCCGGCACCGCAGGGCGCGGGATAGAAAGCCGAGGCTGCCCGAGGCCCCGCCTCGGCCCCGGCGCATGAGCGGCCGAATCTTGCGCAGCAGCGCCTCGCCCTCGGGCAGAGCGCCTCCTCCGGAGGCCTTGGGCGCCGGCGCATCCGCCGCGGGGGCGGCCGCCTCCGGCTCGGTCGCTGCGGCCGCGGACGCGTGCTCGACGGGCGCCTCCGCCTCGACGGACTCTCCGGCCACCTTGGTGCCGGCGGCCACCCGAAACACGGCCCGGGGTTTTTCCTTCGTATTGATCCAAATCTCCCCCCGACGGTTGATGTTCACCCAGAACAAGTCGCCGTCGTATTCGAGGTAGCCCGGTTTTGCGTCCTCATCTTCGGGAATCGTGAAGCCGCACTCCTTGAGCGCACCCACGATATCCTCCTCGGAAAGGTGCCATTTCTTGGCGAGCTGATCCAGGCCGACCGACATGCCGACGCCCTTTGGATTGCGCCGCATAAGCGGCTGCACCGCGTCGAAGAACGTGGGGAGCTGCTCCTCGCCGGCGAGTTGGTCCCACTCGTCGGCCTCCTCCTCGTCCGCGTCGTTCTCCATGTCCCGCTCGGTGTCCCGGGGTTTGCGAAAGCCGTCATCCTCCGGTTCGGATTTGCCTTCGGCCGTCGGTTCCGAGCGCTCCTCGGCGGCCCCGGCCGCCGCGGCGGCTCCACGGAACTTGGCCTCGAATTCCGCGCGGAGTTTTTCGGTCTCCGCCCGTGCGGCGGCGGCGGCGGCGTCCTCCAGCGTCCAGTCCCGCTGGGTGCTGCGCCGCGCCAAGCCCATGAAGGCCAGCGGATTGTCGGGCGGGGTCTGGTAGTGGATGATTTCCCAATCGTCCTTGCCCAACTGATTCAAAAATGTTTCGAGCAGCGCGGGGGACGCGAAGCCTCCCTTGCCGCTGCTGATGACTTTGTATTCCCAAACAGGCATAACTTAGGTTCCAACGTGTAACGCTACCGGGGTGAAAGGCGAGCATTCTGGGCTCCGCCGAGGTTTTAAAGGGAAAATGCGCATGACTGTGCGATTGTCGACCGGCTCAAGCCAGGCCGAGAAGTTGGCGCTCGATTTCCGCTTTCTTGGCCTGCTGCTCGGCCAGTTGCCGGCGAGCCCCGTCGAGCACGGCGGCCGGCGCCTTGCCGGCAAAGGCCGGATTGGCCAGGCGGGCCTCGGTCGCGGCGATGAATTGGATGAGCTTGTCGCGTTCCTTGGCCAGACGGGTCCGCTCGGCGGCCGGATCGGCCGACTGAGGCACGACGAGATAGACCGGGCCGAATTGAGTCACCACCGCGGAAGCGCCGGCCGGTGCCGCGGGCACGTCGGCCTGAAAGCCGTGGAGCTTGGCCACGCCCAGATACCGGCCGAGATCCTGCAGACTCCAAGCCGATGGGAGTTTCAGCTCCGGGGTGATCACCAGGTCGATGTCGCGGCGGGCGGCAAAACCCTGGGCCGCCTTGAACTGCCGCACGGCTCCCACCAACTCCTTGAACCAGTCGACCCGGGCCGCCGCGCTCGCGTCGAGTTGAATTCCCCCGCGATCCAACGCCTCCGCCAGACCCGCCCGGCTTTCGAGGCGGCCGTCGCGCATCAGCAGCGCGCCGGCCGCGCCGTAACCCAGCTGGTGCCACAGTTCCTCGGTGATGAACGGCATGAACGGGTGCAGGAGCAGAAGCGTCTGCCGCAACACGAAGTCCTGGACCGCGAGGCCGTTGGCCTTCGAAGCCTCCGCCGCGAGCTTCGCCTTGGAGACCTCGACATACCAATCGCAAAAATCGTTCCAGAAGAAGCCATAGAGAACCTGGACGGCCGCGCTGAATTCGAAGTCGCGGAAGCAGCGTTCCACCTCCGCCGTCGCGTCGAGGAGCCGCTGCAGGATGGCGTGGTCGTCCGCGTCGAAGGCGGAGGCCTCGAGCCGGGCCGCGATGGCCGCGAGCGACGCATTGTCGCCGGCCGGTCCGCTCATCTGGCGGAACCGGCAGGCGTTCCACAGCTTGTTGCAGAAATTCTTCCCGCTTTCGATCCGCTCCTCCTGGAATCGAATATCCTGGCCCTGGGGAGCGATCGAGATGATGCCAAAACGCAGGCCGTCGGCCCCGTATTTGCCGATGAGGTCCAGCGGATCGGGCGAGTTGCCGAGCGACTTGGACATCTTGCGCCCCTGGGCGTCGCGGATGATCCCCGTAAAATACACATGACGGAAGGGGATCCGGCGCTCGAGCGGTTCACCCGGGCGCACGCATTCCAGTCCGGCCATGATCATGCGCGCCACCCAGAAAAAGATGATGTCCGGGCCGGTCACGAGGGTGGACGTCGGGTAGAAGCGGTCGAATCCGGCGACCGCCATCGCGGCGGGCTCGGGCCAGCCCAGCGTGGCGAACGGCCACAGCCAGGAGGAGGCCCAGGTATCGAGCACGTCCTCCTCCTGCTCCCACTGCTCGGGGTCGGCCGGGCCGTCGAGGGAGACGTGCACCTTCGTCGGATCGGCCAGATCCTCCGGGGTCAACGCGTCGCGGTCGAGACCTCGGCGGTACCAGACCGGAATGCGGTGCCCCCACCACAATTGCCGGCTGATGCACCAGTCCTGGATGTTCTCGAGCCAGTGGAGGTACACCTTGGCCCAGCGCTCCGGATAAAACCGGATATGACCGTCGCGCACCGCCGCCTTCGCTTCCTCGATCCGCGGATAGCGCAGCCACCACTGCCAGGTCAGCCGCGGCTCGATGGGCACATCGGCCCGTTCGGAGTAGCCGACGGTGTTGGCATAGCTTTCCTCGCCCACCAACGCGCCGGCCGCCCGCAGGAGTTCCGCGGCTTTCTTGCGGCCGGCAAAACGGTCGAGCCCGGCCAGTTCGGGGCCCGCCCACGCATTGAGCGTGCCGCCGGCGTCGAGCACATCGATGATCGGCAGGTGGTGGCGCTGGCCGACCTCAAAATCCAGCTTGTCGTGGGCGGGGGTGATCTTGAGGGCGCCGGATCCGAACTCGCGGTCGACCGCGGCATCGGCGATGATGGGAATTGCCGCCCGATTGAGCGGTCGCCACACGGTTTTTCCCACCCAGGCGGCGTACCGGGGATCCTCGGGGTGCACGGCAATAGCCACGTCGCCCGGAATCGTTTCCGGCCGGGTCGTCGCCACCTCGATATATCGGCCGGGTTCCGTGGTCAGTTCATAGCGGACCCGATACAAGAGACCCTGCACCGGCTTCATGTTGACCTCTTCGTCCGAGAGCGCGGTCTGCGTCGCCGGACACCAGTTGACCATGCGCTTGCCCCGGTAGATGCGGCCCCGCCGGTAAAGATCGACGAAGACACCGCGCACCGCCCGGGAATATTCCAGATCCATGGTGAAGTGGGTCCGGCTCCAATCGCAGGAGGCCCCCAGTCGGCGTAGTTGTTCCAGGATGATGCCGCCTTTCTCCGCGCGCCAGGCCCAGACCCGCTCCAGAAACTGCTCGCGGCCCAGATCCCGCCGGGTCTTGCCGGTCTTGCGCAACTCGCGCTCCACCACGGTCTGCGTAGCGATGCCGGCATGGTCGGTGCCGGGCACCCACAGGGCGGCGCGGCCGTCCAGGCGGGCCCGCCGAATCAGGATATCCTGAAGGGTGTTGTTGAGCACATGGCCCATCGTCAAAACTCCGGTGACGTTGGGCGGGGGAATGGCTATGGTATACGGGTCCCCGCCGGCCGGCGGCGGAGCGAAGGCGGCGGCCTGTTCCCAGGCACTGTACCAACTCTTTTCGACCGCGGCTGGCTCATAGCTCTTGGTTATTTCGGCCATGGATGGTGAGCGGGTACAAAACCGCGCGTCCCGGCCCGAGGCAAGGCTGCCGTTTGCGCCGCACCTTTGGCTTTGCGCCGGGGCGGTTTTCTTTCACAGTGGTCGGTTCCCATGCCGGAAGCTTCCAGCCCATCCGGGCCGAGTGGCCCGCACTTCACCGCCGATATGCCGATCGCCGAGCGGGTGCAGGTGTGCAAACGGTTCGTTAAAGCTGAGATGGAAAAACTCGCGGAACGCCATGCCCGGGGGGCGTCGGGCCTGGAAATCGCGCGAGCCCGGGCGTCGATGATGGATGTGGTGATCGCGCGGCTTTTCGATCATGCGCTCGAGGCCTACACCCGGCAAGAGGGCGCCCCGCCGACTCCGGTGGCTTTGGTGGCCCTCGGAGGGTATGGCCGGGGCGAGTTGTCGCCCTGGAGCGATGTGGATCTGATGTTCTTGTTTCCGCCGAAGACCCGGCCGATCGCGCTCAATCCCTACACCGCCTATCTGACGCAGGAAATTCTCTATGTGCTCTGGGATAGCGGGATAAAGGTGGGCCACTCGACCCGCACCGTCGACCAGGTGTTCGTCGAGGCGCGCAAGGATATCCAGACCAAGACCGCCCTTCTGGAGGCGCGCTTCCTCGCCGGTGCGCGCGGCCTCTACGACGGTTGGGCGCAGGCCTTCCGCAACTTTTATACGAGCGAGGCGCCGAAGGATTACATCGCCGATCGGCTGGAGGACCAGGCCCACCGCCGGACCAAGTTCGCGGACACCGTCTTCAACCAGGAGCCGGATGTGAAGAATGGGGTCGGCGGCCTGCGCGATTACCAAAACGCGGTTTGGATGGCGCGGGTGAAGATGGGGATCGACACGGTCGACGACCTCGTCACGCAGAATTACCTCAAGGCGGATGAAGCGGCGGAGTTCACGCGCTCCTACGACTTCCTGCTGCGGGTGCGCAATGAACTCCACTTCGCGAGTTCGCGCGCGACCGATATCCTGAACCTGGACATGCAGCCGCGGGTCGCCGCGAACCTTGGCTATCGGACCAACGATCTGTTGCTGCGGGTCGAGGAGTTCATGCACGATTATTATCGGGCGGCGCAGACGATCTTTCGGACCGCCAAGCTGATCGAGAGTCGGCTCGCGCTGACCATCGGACGCGATGCCCAAGGGGCCAAGGTCAGTCTCATGGAGAGCCTGCGGGCCAGCCGGTTTCGGCGCAGTCAGAAAGTCGACGGTTTTGTGCGGCGCGGCCGCGATTTGACGGCCGGCAGCGACACGGTCTTTTCGGACGATCCGGTCCGCCTGCTCCGGGTGTTCCGCCACTGCCAGCAGCTGCGTTGCGGGCTCGATTTTCACCTCGCCCAAAAGATTCGCGAGTCGTTGCCGCTGATCGACACGATCCAGAACTCCCTGGATGCGGCCGTGGCATTTCGGGCGATCATGGCCGACGTGGGCGATGTCTATCCCACCCTGGCCCAAATGCACGAACTGGGGGTGCTCGGGCGCTACCTGCCCGAATTCGGCGCGCTGACCCTGCTCGTCCAACACGAGATGTATCATCGGTATACGGCTGATGTGCATACACTTAATGCGATCCGTGAATTGGACCGAATCTTTACGGAAGCCGAGGCGATCACGCTCAAATACCGGGCCGTCCTCCACGAGCTGCCGGACCCGGCGTTAGTGTATCTCACTCTATTGCTGCATGATATAGGAAAATCCAAAGGGATTCACGGCCACTCCGAGAGCGGGGTCCTCATGGCCGGCCCGATCCTCGACCGATTGGGGCTGAATGCCGAGGCGCGCGCCCAAGTGCTATTTGTCATTAAAAATCATCTCACGATGGCACGATTCTGGCAGAAGCGGGATGTCGATGACCCCAATACCGCCACCGCCTTTGCGGAGATCGTTGGAGACCCCGATCGTCTCCGGAGCCTTTACGTCCATACATTTTGCGATTCGCGCGGGACGTCGATCGAGTTGTGGAACAGCTACAAGGATACGCTGCACACCAAGCTTTATCGGGTCGCGATGGACCAGCTGGAGCAAGGCGGCGCCGCAGTTGAGGCCAACCACGAACTCAACAAAAAAATGACGCAGCAGGAACTCATCGCCAAGCATTTGCCGGGCATTAGCGACGAGGAAATCGGCGCGCATTTCAATTTGCTGCCGGACCGGTATTTCATTCACGCGGAAACGGCGGAAGTCGCCCTGCATGTGCAGATGGTCCATGCGCTGCTCAAGTCGATCGCCACGGCCGATTCGGTCAGCTCGCTCCGGCCGATCGTGGAATGGCGGGACGACCTGAACCGATCGCTGACCGTGGTCGACGTGGTGACGTGGGACCGCGCCGGCCTGTTCTACAAGCTGGCCGGCGCCTTCAGCGTGGCCGGGCTCAACATTCTTGGCGCCAAGGTGATCTCGCGAGCCGACCATATCGCCATCGACACGTTCCACGTGGTGGAACCGGGCCGCGGCGCCGTGCAAAGCGCCTCGGCCCAGGAGAGCTTCACGCGGAGCATCGAGGCCACGCTGATGTCGAACAAGGATCTCTATCCCGAAATCGTGGCCCAGGCCAAAAAGCTCGCGGCCACCCGCTATTTGGCGCCGAACAGCCAGGAAGTCCTCCACAGCTCGTTTCCGCCCACGGTCGAGGTGTACCACGAACTTTCGATGCACCGCACGATTGTCGAGGTGCAGGCCCGGGACCAACTGGGCCTCTTGTACCGCTTGGCCAAGGCCATATCCGACCAGGGTTTCGATATCACCTTCGCGCGCATCGGCACCGAACGCGGCGTGGCGATCGACACGTTCTACATCGAAAACGACAGCCACGAACCGGTGGAGAACGCCGACCGGTTGCGCGCCCTGCGCGATGCACTCACCGAAGTCATCACGCCGCCAATTCCCGAAAAAGTTGAAGTCGCCCGCTAGCCACTGGGCCTCGACAGCCCGGGCGAAAGCCCGTTAGCCTGGCGGGGTGTCTGCCGACCCTCTGCTGGCCATTTCCGAGCTAGCCACCCGCTGCGAAAGCGCCGGGGAAGCTCTTCCGCAGATTCTGAACCTCATCGGCGACGCCTTCGGGGCGGATAGCGGCGCGATTTCCCTGTTCAACCCGGATATTTCCAAACTGGAGACCGAGGCGCGTTTTGGCCTGCCGGCCGACGAGGATTTGGCGATACCGCTGGGCCAAGGCATACCCGGATGGGCCGCCTTTCACGCCCGGCCCGCGCTCGCCGGGGACGTGGCCGCCGACCACCGCTACCGCGCCATCCGACCGGGTGTGCGCTGCCAGATGGCCTCGCCCTTGCTCGCTCCGGATGGGCAACCGATCGGCGTCATTTCCCTGGACCGGGACCGAGTCCACGCCTATGGGCGGGACGAACTCGAGCGGTTGACCGCCTTGACCGAGGAAGCCTCGCGCGTGCTCAACCGGCTTTGGCAACTCGAACACCTGCAGGACCAGGCCCGGCATCTCGAGACCTTGTTGACGACCGGTCAGGCGCTGGTCGCCAAGCTGGAGCCGCAGGCCCTGTTCGACACGTTGACCGACGACGCCCGGGAAATGATGCGCGCGCGCGCCGCCGGCCTCTACCTGTTCGACGAGGCGGCCGGGACCGTGCGGATCGCCTCGCTGGCCGGCGTCGAATTGCTGCCGGCCAAATCCCGCGACCTGCCGATCGGCGCCTGCCTGGTCGCCTCCGCCATCCATACGCGCAAGGCGGTGGCCTTCGCCGACGTCCAGTCGCCGGAGTTCCGCGACCTCTTGGACCTGCCCCGCGACGCCACGCTGCGCTCGGTGCTGGCGACCCCGCTTGTCTATGAAGGCGAGGTGCTGGGCGTCCTCGCCATATTTCTCGACCGGTTGCGCATCTTCGACAACGAGCAGAAGCGCGTGTGCGCGGCGTTGGCGAGCCTGGCGGCCGTCGCCTTGCAGAACGCCCGGCTCTATGGCCGGGTCTTCCGCAGCGAGGAGTCGCTGCGCAAGAGCGAACGGCTGACGACCCTCGGGCTTTTGGCGGCCGAGATCGCCCACGAAATCCGCAATCCGCTCACGGTGCTCAAGTTGCTCCAAGGCGGCCTCGGGTTGGAGTTTCCGGAGGGCGATCCGCGTCGCACCGACTTGCGGGTCATCTCGGAAAAGCTCGACCAACTCGAGGCCATCGTCACGCGCGTGCTCAGCTTCGGCCAGGCTCCCTCCAGCCTGCACACCCGGGTATCCCTGACCGAAATCGTCGACGACACGCTGCTGCTCATCCGCCTGAAACTTGCGCAAAGCAAGGTACACGCCCGCTTCGGCCGGCCGACCGAAGCCTTGGTCGTGGATGCGCACAAGGGGCAGATTCAGCAGGTGCTGCTCAATCTGCTGCTCAATGCCATGCAGGCGATGCCCGACGGTGGAACCATCGAACTGGCCGCGGCGCGATCGTCCAAAGGGTCGGTGCCCACGCTGATTCTCGATGTGATCGACACCGGTCCCGGCATCCCCGAAACCATTCGACCGCGCATTTTCGATTCGTTCCTTTCGGGCCGTCCGGGTGGCACCGGTTTGGGCTTGGCGATCGCCAAACGGGTGATGCTGAGCCATCACGGAGATATTGCGTTGGTGTCGACCGGGCCGACGGGCACGACATTCCGCCTCACCCTGCCGTTGGCCAAGAGTTAGCCCGGATACACCTGAAGTCTTCCGCCCAGCCCCAGGACGCTCTTCGGCCGATTCTCCCCTCCTTTCATGTACCGGAAGCGCACGCTCTATGTCCTGGCCTTGTTTCTTGTTCTAGAAGGTCTTGTGATCGCCATCATCCCGTCGCGACTGCCGTTGGCCGCCCGGGCGATCACCGCCGGCGTCAACCTGGTGGCGGCCGCGGCGGTCGTCCTGCTCGTCCGACAAAGAAAGTGAGCCTCGCTCCGTGGCGCTTCCGCGCCGACAAATCCAGCCGTTCGGCGGCAATTCGGTAACTTTTGGGGCCGGTCGGGGTACTTAGACCACTGCCCCAAATTCCTCCGACGCCCGTGCTAACGAGGCCGGGGCACCCCCCCTCATGAAAATCCGTCACGCTCTTCCGGCCGGCGCCCTCATGGCCGCCGCCCTCGTCGTTTCAGCTCACGCCACCATCCACCGCACGGTCGAAAGGACATTCTCCGTCCCGCCGGGCGGCACGCTGCGCATCTCGACCGATGGCGGCAACGTTCGGGTGGAGACCGCCGCCGATGGATCGACCGTTTCGGTCGTCGCCCACGAGCAAATCCGGGCCTCGTCCGAAACGGCGGCCGACGACCTGCTCAAGCGGCTCGATTTGGTGATCGAGCAGAAAGGGCCGGACGTGATCGCGACGGCGGCCTACGACCGCAACGGATTCGGCTTTCACTTCAGCGCGTGGCCGCCGGTCGAGGTCGATTTCGTCGTGACCGTGCCGCGGCGCTTTCAAGCGGACCTGAAGACCTCCGGCGGCGACGTCACCGTATCCGACCTGGACGGCACCTTGCAGGCCCGGACCTCCGGCGGCAATATCGAGATGGGCCGGATCGGCGGGGCGGTCGATGCGTTCACCTCCGGCGGCAATATTCGGCTGAAGGCCGGCGGCGACGCCGTGCGTCTGTCCACCTCGGGAGGCAATATCGACCTGGGCGCCGCGGCCGGTCCAGCCGATGTTCGGACTTCCGGCGGCAACCTGGTGGTGATCGGCATCGCCGGATCGCTGCAGGCCAGAACGAGCGGGGGCGACATCACCGCGGTGTTCACCCGCCCGCTTGCGGCCGATTGCTCGCTGTCTACGTCGGGCGGTCGCGTCCGGGCGACGGTGCCGGCCGGCGCCCATTTCTATCTGAACGCCGAGACCAGCGGCGGCGATGTCCGCGCCGATGGACTGAACATCGCGCCGGACGACGGGCGCTCCGGCAGCGAGCGGCTGCGCGGACCGGTCAATGGAGGGGGCCCCGGCCTGCGACTTCGGTCCAGCGGCGGGGACGTGCTGATCGAAACCCAATCCTAGCCCGGAATCATCAATAAACCGGTGAAGATGGCGCCGTATCCGGCAAAGTCAGACCTTCACTGCGATGAGCGACCCAGAGGCCCAGGGAAACGCCCGAGCGCGAACCGCCCCCGGCGCCGCGAGACGGCGTCAGTCCTCCAGCTCGACATTCCAATAGGCCAGATCGAGGAAATCCTTCCACATTTCACGGTGCTGGTTGCCCAGCACGAGCGAGATGACCGGGCGCCATTTCGGCCGAACCGGCTTGCGGATGAGGCGCAGGCCGGCCTCGTGCGGCAGCCGATTGGCCTTGCGGGTATTGCAGCGCACGCACGAGCAAACGATATTTTCCCAGGTCGTCTTGCCGCCGTGATTGCGTGGAATGACGTGGTCGAGATTGAGCTGCTCGCGGGGCAGGGCCCGCGCGCAGTATTGGCAGGTGTTCTTGTCCCGCTCGAACACGTTGTTGCGCGTCAGCTTGAGCTCCTTGCACGGCAGCTTGTCGAAAAACGTGAGCAGAATCACCCGCGGCAGGCGGATCGTCTGGCTCGGGGTGTGCACCGCATGCTCGGCGACCGGCGGGTTGGAGGCCGAAAAATCGATCCAATCCATCATGGAGAACATGCGGAAATCGTCCTCGTGATGATGGACGACATGGGCATGCCCGCGGGCCAGGAGAGCAAAAGCCCGCCGCGCGCCGATGACATTGACCGCCTGCCATAGGCGGTTAAGCACGAGCACCGGTTGATCGAGGACAGCCTCCATACGGGGCCCCGACATAGCCCTTCGGGTAGCGGCCTGTCAAGCGGACCGGGCTTGGCGCACCCTCGCCACCAGGCGAGGG